>JALYVR010000238.1 GCA_030853145.1 Chloroflexota bacterium
TAAAATGGCCCGACGTGTAGGGTCAGAGAATGCGAGAAAAACAGCGTCGAGTCGCTGCGATGAATCATTAACCATAGAGTTAATTGTACTAGGACAAACAACCCATTGTCAAAGACCCCTCGTGCTTCTTCGGGGAAACAATACGTATCCTCTCATTGCCTCCTCTGACGCTTCGCAAACTGTTGGTGGCTGGCAAGCGGCCTTCAGGGCCATTTCCCAGCCACCAACAGTTTGCGCAAGCCTCCATTCCTACGCGGAACGCACAAGGTCGGCGTGTACCAGGCGGCTGGTGATATTGGCGGAGAGCAGCACACCGGGGATGCCCGCGCCCGGATGGGTACCCGCGCCCACAAAGTAGAGGCCGCCGACCTGGCTTGAACGGTTGTGAGGGCGGAAGTAGGCGGACTGAAAAAGCGTTGGCTCAATAGAGAACGCGGCTCCCAGGTGACTGCGCATCTCGCCCGCGAAATCGAGTGGGGTCAGCATATGCTCTGTGACAATGCTTTGCGAGAGGCCTTCTAAACCGGCATGTTGCTCCAAGAAACTCAGAATCTTCTGGCGGAAAGGCCCCGCCTCGCGCGTCCAGTCGATGCCGTGCGCCAGGTTGGGAACAGGTACAAGGACATAGAGGCTCTCGCCGCCTGGAGGTGCCATCGAGGCATCTGTGCGGCTGGGTGTATGCAGGTAGAGCGCCATGTCATCGGGCAGCCCCTGGCCATCGAAGATCTCGTGGATCAGCTTGCGGTAGTCATCGGACATCATGATCGTGTGATGCCGCAGGTGCGGATACTGCCGGTTCAGGCCCAGGTAGAGCAGGAAACAACTCATGGAGTAGTGGTAACGCTGCACGTTCCTGGCACTCTGCGATGCCGGCAGCAGCTTGAGATAGGTGGATGCCACGTCGCTGTTGGCCACGACAGTATCCGCCTGCAACGTCGCGCCGCTCTCCAGCCGCACGCCTGTTGTCCGTCCATCCTTGACGAGGATCTGCTCCACAGGCGCGCTGCAGCGGATCTCGCCGCCGAGGTCACGCAGCAATTTCTCCATCGCGGTGACCAAGGTGTACATACCTCCCGGCGTGTAGTGAACCCCACCAAGGCGCTCAAGGTAGGGAACGACGCTATAGATAGCGCTGGCGCGGAATGGATTGCCGCCGATGAAGAGCGGATGGAACGAGAACACCATGCGCAAGTAGGGATTGCGGAAGTAGTGCGAGACGTAGGCGTACACGCTGCGCTGTGCGCGCAGGCGCACCAACTCAGGGGCCACGCGCAAGAAGCTGCCGAGCGTGAGGAACGGCTGATCGGCGAGGTCCACAAAGGCGCGCTCATAGATGCGCTGTGTGGCCGCCAGAAATGCGCGATAGCCGGCGACATCGCGCGCATCAAACTTGGCGATCTCGGCCTCATCTTCGGCGGGCGTACCCCAGTAATCAAAGTGGCGGCCATCGCGGAAACAGATGCGATAGAATGGGCTGAGCGGCATCAAGTGGACATCCTCTTCCAGACGCCGCCCGGCCGCTCGCCAGAGGTCTTCCAACAGGTGAGGCGCGGTAATCAGGCTCGGCCCCATATCGAAGGTAAAACCCTCGGCCTTCAACTGGTACGCGCGCCCTCCCAGGCGCTCGCGCGCCTCCACCAGAGTGACAGCATGGCCAGCGGCCTGGAGCCGGATAGCGGACGCCAGCCCCCCAAAACCTCCACCAATCACAATAACCCGATTTTTTGATGATGATGATGATGATGATCCATCCAGGATGCCTATCCCGCGTAGAGGCCCGGCTCCCCTCGCCCGCATGGGGGAGAGAGCTGGATCGTTGGAGAGCTGTGTCATAAAGAAAGATCCTCCTGTGTTGTACGACTTGCTGCGGTTACTGTGTAGTGGCCATTCCTTGCGGGGGCCATGTCATCCTTGGATCCAGGGGCAGGCGCCATGTCATCTTTTGTGGGAACCAGCTCCTCCCTTGAGAGAGAAACAGGTATATTCTGGGAAAGCGTGCGCACCTGCTGCTCGATAGCATCGGTAAACTGTTCAGCAGTCGCGAAAGTAAGCCGGTAGAGGGCCGGGCCGAAGCACAATGCAACTTGCCAGCGCTTGCCGGGCGTATAGCTCAGGCCAGCGGGCACAACCGCTACCTCGACCTGTCCACCGCGCTCAGCCATCTGCACCAGCCGGACGAAACCTGGCCGGAAGGGCAGGAAGGGCGTATCGTCGGATTTGGGCGTATACGTGGGGTCGATATTGGGATAGCCCTCCGGAAACACGATAAGCACTTCTTCATCACGGAGTAAACGAACGGCATCCTTGATAGCCGAGCGCAAGTAGCGCCCTGCCTCCTGAGGAGCATAGGCACTGATCGTGGTCCCACCTTGTTCATGCAAGCGTTCAGCGCGCAGCAGCACAGGCCAATCCACCATGCGACAGGCCCATTCCATCAGGAAGCGCAGGGGGCGCTGCTTGACCCAATCCAGAGCCACAAGAATATGCACGCGCCGGGGAACAGCCTGCTGCAAGACGCAGCCATCATACAAATGATGCACATGCCGAGCGGCGATCAGCACCGGGCCGTACGGCGGTATATGTTCCAGCCCCTCAACGGCAAGATTCATCTCCCGCTTGACAATCATCCGCCCCCCCGTCCGTATCGTCAACAACGACATCGCACGGCTGATAGATCCGCCCCCTTTCGTGTACGGGCGCCGCTCGCCTGCGTCCGGCAAGCTTGCGCTCCGCCGGCCGGCAACCAGAGCCAGCGAGGCAGGCAGCAGACCAAAGATCACCGCCATCAACGAGGGAACCCAGAGGCCCACGTTCAAATTCAATCCGATGGCGAAGACGATGTTGGCGGCATACACGCCGAATGGTATCCAGATAGCCAGGCGCCGCGTGTCGAGGTCAGCACGCCAGAACAGGCGGCTCACGGTCATATAGATCAGACCATTGACCGTCCAGCCGACCAGGTTGCGAATGGGCATCCCAAAGTAGGGACCCACGTCGTGCCATATCCAGAAATGAATGGGCAGGTGCTCGCTAGCCATTGCCGGGTCGAGCGCCAGGTCCCAGGCCGTCAGGAAGTAGGCACCCAACATCAACGACCATAGCATGTGCTGGCGACCCTTGAGCCGGCTGGTAATGGCGCTCGCCAGAATGTACGAGGTGAAGCCCATATAGAACCAGGAGAGCGGAATGGAGTAAGGGACCAGGCCGGCCACTTTGAAGCCCAAAAAAGTAGTATACGAATAGGCTCCGAATGGAAATCCCGTACTGGTGCCCAGCAGTTCCATCCCCAGCGAGATGAGCGTGGAGGCGGCAAAGAAGATGAGCGTCTTTTTGGGGCCGACAAAGAGCAGCCCGAAGAGCAGCATGGTCGCCGCCCCAAAAAGAATGTGCAGCGAGCCAGCATAGGTGATGCCGAATTGGAAGATGCGCTGCCCGTAGGGACTGCCACTCCATAGTTCAGGGTGCGGCAGGGCGATCAAAAGGCCGCCCAGGCCAAATGCCAGGGCCGCGAGATGACCAATAAAGAGGATTTTGACTACTCGCATGATAAGCCTCCACGAACAAGAGTGCGGCCGCGCCAGGTATGGCGGCGCCGCAACGCACTGACGCCAAGCTGAATCGCCACCGGAAGATCGCACAGCGGCGAGAGCCAGTACGACCACGGCCGCCGCTGATAGGCCCGCGCCGTGCCAAAGAGCACACCCAGACGCATCATCACCAAAATGCCGTTGAGCAGCATAAGCTGCCGAACCGGAAACTGTATCCTACCCATGAACGACGGCTTCGACTCCCCTTGTCCGCCGACAAGGCCTCGCCCGCTTGAAACCCGTAGGGGCGACGGCTTGCCTCGCCCGTTGGTCGCCACTAACAGAAACAACAACGGTAGAGGTAGCGCCTGTACCAGCAAGATTTCAAGCCAGCCCAGCAGCGTGCGACCGCCAGAGAAGCGATCATGCATCGGCAGCGAGCGCGTCCAGTTGCGCCAGGTATCGCGCCAATCCGTGTACATTTTCGCAGTCACCAGCTCGCCGGCCTCGTAAAAACCAACAGGATAGCCAGCGGAGACCAGCGCGCGCGCAATGGTCACATCTTCACAGATAGAATCGCGCACGCCTGTAAAGCCACCTAGCGTCCCCAGAACATCCCTCTGGAAAAGAAAGCATTGACCGTTGGCCTGCACCGCGCTCACGCTACGTATCACCTTGCCGGGGATACCGAAACGATAGACCAGGGTCGTTAACAGCGAGGGATGCAATAGCCCCTGTCCTATGCCCTCAATCTCTTGCAGCGTGGCTACGCTGAGGGCTGGCAGGTCAGCTTTTCTGGCCTGGAGCAGGAGCGCCCGCGCCAGAGTCGGCCTGGGGTGTACATCCGCGTCCACTGTCAAGACCCAGTCAGAACCAGGGTTGGCGCTCTTCAGGCCCACCTGCAAGCCCCAGGCTTTGCCATTCCAGCCGGCGGGGATCGGGCTGGCATCCAGCAGGCGCACACGCGGATTGCGCTGGCTATACAGGCCAACAAGTTCCTGTGTGCCGTCATGCGAGCCGCCATCGACGACCAGGATCTCGACCACGTCTTCGCCCTGAGTAGTTAACCCTCCCAGGCAAGGAGCGAGCCGCGTGTATTCGTTCAGCACAGGCACGATCACCGAGATACGGGCATGCTCCGCCCCCGTTGTCTGCGCCTTCACTGGTTGAATACGCTCTCCCCCGACAGTAGAGAGCATGCGCCTACCTACTCGGATAGCCAGTATAGACTGGGCTGCTGTAAGTAGCAGCAGGAGATACTTCATCCCCAAACAACACCTCCATCTCTGAAGTAGTCCATGTTTCTCCGCGCCTCCAAAGTCGATCAAGTAGCAGGGCAATAGCCGCCTCATATACTTTCTCAGGCAGGGTTGTTGACGCGCGCGCACGCAATACGTCGTACTGATTGCGCTCTATCGCCGTCAGGATACGTTTGTATAGTCGTCCGGCTATCAGGATGGGCAAACGACAATTTGTAGGCAGCAACCAGATCCCATGCATGCCGTGAGCATAGTAGTGATGAGCGCGGCTCACCTGGTAACGCATCAGGGCGCGAAAACGCTCATCGGGCTGCTGCCCTCGCTCATACAATGTGAACAAATGCGTGCGCGAAGAGCCAAAGTTTTCCAGTTCATCCAGTGGCAGATACACGCGATTGAGTGCCAGGTCGCCGCCAACATCGCGCAGAATATTGGTCATCTGCATAGCAATGCCTAAATTTTTGGCCGTCACAAGCGCCGATGCCGAGCGCACACCCAGCATGGAGGCCATCGCCAGGCCCACCGTCCCGGCCACGCGATAGCAATACTGGTGCATCTCCGCGAAGGTGTGTATCTCGCGCGGCCCCAGGTCTGAAATGAGACCATCAAGGAAATCAAGAAAGATCATCTTAGGAACGGGATGTTCTCCTAGAACGGCTGCCAGGGAGCTTCCAAGAGGTTCGCGCGGGGCTGGGAAAGTACGATTTTCGCTGAACCAGTGCTGCCAGGCCTCCAGTTCCGCGCGGATATCTACCACGCAACGACTTGGCACCGGTTCATCCACAAGGTCATCGAGGACACGAAAGAACGCGTATAATATGGTAGCGGAACGGCGGAGTTCCGGGGGTAAGAAACGCGCGGCGAAGTGAAATGTCTTGCCATGTGTCGCCAGAAGTTCCTCGTCCGTGTCGTGTGCTGTCGTGGTCGTGACCAATGGCGAAGCATGCAGGGCCACCTGAGCAGGAACAGCCCGTGTCTCGCTAGCATTCTTGATCTTTACTATATACATATCAAACCTGTCACTTTTCAAGGGCGCCAGCCAGCGGCACCCACATGTTCAGATTGCAAGGGCGCAGGCCGGCGGCGCCCCTACACATCCAGGAAGATGAAGTCGGTCTATATATTGATTGCCTACCTCTCCCCCTACGGTATATCTGATGCTATAGGAAGGCAGTTCCGGGTAATGAGGTGGAAAAGGAGCGTCACTATGGCGTTTCGTCGAGCGGACTGGAGAGTGCTATCTTTTCTTGACCACAGCCTGCACCTTGCCACCTGGGCGCAGGGCCAGATTATGCACGGGATCAGGCTCAATGGTTTGTCCCGGCAGCAGAGCAAAGGACACGCGTTGGGCAAGGGCGGCAATCAACAGTTGGCCCTCCATCAGGGCGAAATAGTTGCCGATACAGATGCGTGGTCCAGCCCCAAACGGGATATAGGCATAGCGAGGGAGCTGTTTTTCTCGTTCGGGTAGGAAACGGTCGGGATCAAACGTCTCCGGATCTGGAAAGTACTCTGCCTTGCGTTGCAGGGTGTAGGGAGACAGAAAAACAGTGTATCCTTCAGGCACCAGGTAGCCGTCAATCTCGATATCGTGCAGCGCCTCGCGCAGGATGGCCGCCGCCGGTGGATAGAGACGCATGGTCTCCTTGAAGACCTGGAGGCAGTAGGGTAAGCGCGCCAGATCGTCATATGCCGGCGTCCGTCCTTGCAGTACACTATCGACCTCTTGTTGCACCTGCTGGTAGATGTGTGGGTGCTGGCAGAGGAAATACCATGTCCAGGTCAGGGCCGCGGCTGTCGTTTCGTGTCCGGCGCCAAACAGCGTCAAGCACTCGTCCATCAGTTGCTGATCGCTCATAGCCGTGCCATCCTCGTCCCTGGCCCGCAACAAGATGGATAAAAAGTCATTGCGCTCGCTGGGGCTGCTATGCCGTTCATCAATGAGCGCCTGAATGCGGCTCTCGACCACCTGCGTAGCGTTGCGCATGCGACGATTGAGCGGCGTCGGCCAACTGAGCGGGGGCATAAAGAGCGAGGAGAGCTTGCGCGTGGTATACTCGAAGCCAACGGCCATCGCCGCTCCAAGCTCGTCCGTCTCCTGAAAGACATCGGCGTCGAAAAGCACTTTGCCAATCACACTCATCGTCAGGCCGATCATCTGTTGATTGAGGTCAATGATCGCCCCATCGCGCCACTCCTGCTGGAGACGTTCGCCATAGGCCGCGATGGTGTCAGCGTAGCCAGCAATATGGCGCGGTTGAAAGACAGGCGCTATCAGCTTGCGCTGGCGGCGATGGAACTCCCCTTCACTGATGAAGAGACCATTGCCGCTCATGCCCTTATGCATCAACCGCCCCTTGCTAAAGTCATAGGCATGCTCCACCAGAATGCTCTGCACATGCTCGGCTTTATTGAACAGGATCATGGCCAACGACCCCATATGGAAGCCGCAGACATCTTC
>JALYVR010000239.1 GCA_030853145.1 Chloroflexota bacterium
GGCTTTATTGCGGAGACGGCTTTTACCTCCTATCTGCCCGATCCGGCCAGCCTGGCCGCCTTACATAACGCGTTTATGCTTTTTGCCCTGCCGATCTCGCTGGTGGCGCAGGCCATCTCCCAGGCGGCGTTACCGCAGATGTCAAGCCTGGCCGCGGCGGGCCAGTATGCGAGCTTGCGGCAACTGATGTTCAAGGTCATTGCCAGCTCAATCCTGCTCAGTGTGCCATCGGCGATAGCCCTGTGGCTCTTTGGCGGCTTCGCCATTCGCCTGCTTTTCCAGCATGGCGCATTTACGGCGCATTCCACCGCTGTGACGACTCTGGCCCTGATCGGTTATGCCATAGGTTTACCGGGAGTGGCCGTCGGAGACCTGGTGGCGCGCTCGTTCTATGCCCTCAAGGATGGTCGTACGCCGCTATTCACCAATATTTTCGCCCTCGTTGTGCGTATCGGCCTGATCGTCCTGCTGCTGGGGACACTGAAAGGCATAGACATCATCCTGGCCATCCCCTTAGCCTTCGGGGGCGCCTCGACCGCCGAGGCCCTGCTCCTCTGCCTGGTCCTGTTCCTACGCCTGCGCAAGAAGATGGATAGGCAGAAGGTGGAAGTGGCTCCCGAAGCTGTGGCGGACGAGACTGTGTGAAATCTGCTAACGATTTGATGGTAAAAGACAAGAAAGATCTACCAGCGCTTTTTATTCTGCCCCCTTTGTTGAAGGAGGACCGTTATAGATAACTGACAGCCACACATCTGTGAGGGCATCAATTACCTGCTGCTCGTTACGAAATGCGGGATGTCCAATCGCGGCAAGATAGTAAATGCGCTCGCTCATCCATGTGAGGGTGCTTGCCAGGGTAAATGCGTCCACATCAGTTCCAGGAGCGCGTCCCGTCGCACGGTCGTGTTCAATGCGTTGTGTGGCTGCCGTTGTGAAGCCTTCCATCATCTCAAGCCAGAGCACTGCCAGCTTTTCGTCAGAACGCCAATTCTCGACGATTGCTCGCAACACCGGCGCATGTTTCATCCAGAGCTGTAATCCCTGCCTGGTCCCCTCTCGCAATGTGTGTTCCGGGGACTCAGCACCCTCCTCAACCCAGGGCTGAGCAACCGTCTGGGCCTGTTTAACGGCGCGGCGAACCAGCTCTGCCAGGACTGCGTATTTGCTCTCAAAATAGAAATAGAAGCTGGCGCGCGAAACCTGGGCAGCACTCAGAATATCGGCCACGCTCAGTTCATCGAAACGTTGTTGTGCGAGTAATTGTTCAGTTGCCTCCAGGATAGCCTCCCGCTTGTGCTTTTGGTCTGCTTCTTCCTGGCTATTGTTTTGACTGTCACGTCTGGCAAAGCGCTGTGGCATAAGATAGTCCACCTCAGATTCTAGCTTACGTATTTTACAGCAGTGCCATATCATAAAGCAAGCAAAAGAGGGGGAGCTGCAGGGCAATCGCATCTAATTTTGGGAACTGGCTCTACAAGCCATGTTATAACAAGCCAATTTTCAAAGCTCTGCTGTATAGATGCTCTCTGCAGGCCGCTTGAAAATTTAGATGCGATTGCCCTGGGGGGAGCTGGCTTCTGCTCTTATCTTGACAGATCCGCTAAAGATAGTATACGCTATGTCTGTATATATTGTCTGAATAGAGTGTATGATGATTCGTCATTGTTCAAGGCGGCATCGATAGTACACTACTCCATGGAGTTTTACTTATGAGGTACCGGCTTTTAGGGACAAGCGGATTGCGTGTCTCAGAAGTCTTTCTTGGTGCGATGACCTTTGGCGAGGAGTCTGGTCCAGGGGCATCGTTGCAGGAGTGTCGTCGTATGCTTGAAGCCTATGCTGAGGCTGGCGGCAACGTGATTGACACGGCGATCAACTACAGGAATGGCGAGAGCGAGAGCTTTGTTGGAGAGTTGCTCGAGGGGCGCAGGGATCGTTTTGTAGTGGCTACCAAGTACACGGTGTCGCGCGACCGCGCGGACCCCAATGCCTCTGGCAATCATCGCAAGAATCTTATGCTCTCGCTTGAGACCAGCCTGCGGCGCTTGCGTACCGACTACATTGATCTCTATTGGGTCCATATCTGGGATCGTAACACGCCCATCGAGGAAACCATGCGTGCCCTCGATGATGCTGTGCGCGCCGGGAAGATTCTCTATGTTGGGATTTCAGATGCCCCCGCCTGGATTGTCTCGCGTGCCAACACGCTGGCCGAGTGGCGCGGATGGAGTCCTTTTGTTGGTTTGCAGGTTCCCTACCACCTGCTCAAGCGCGACATTGAGCGTGAGTTGCTGCCAATGGCCGAGGCATATGGCATGAGCGTCGCTACCTGGGGACCGCTCGCCGATGGCGTGCTTTCGGGGAAATTCACGCGTCCTGGCAGTGTTGAAGGGCGAACGCGTGTATCATCTGACGCCATTAGTGAGCACGATCACGCCGTTGTGCGCGTTGTCCAGGAAGTGGCGGATCAGCTTGGCGTCACTCCCTCGCAGGTGGCCATCGCCTGGATACGTAGCCGCTCACGCGCGATCCACCCGATTATCGGGGCGCGCCGGCTCGACCAGTTGTTGGAGAACCTGGGTGCGCTCAATGTTGAGTTGCCCACCGACCTGATCGCGCGCCTGGATGCTGCCACCAATTTTGATAAGGGGTTCCCGGCCGATTTCATCGATGGAACCTCGCCGTGGATCTATGGTGATGCGGGACAACTGGTTGATGGGCGCGGGTAAAGAGATGCATAGATGTGCAAATGAGTGTTCACAAGCGCGGTGCTATCTATGGCGCTGCTTGAAAGATAGAGGAGAACTATCATGACTCAGTCAGAGACGAAAGCCATTCCCGATGGCCTTCACACCATCACTCCGCATCTCGTTGTGCGGGATGCAGGGCGAGCGGCGGAATGGTACAAGGCCGCGTTGGGAGCTGAAGAGCGGGGGCGTATTCCCGTGCCTGGTGGAAAATTTATGCAGATAGAGTTGCGGTTCGGCGACTCGGCGGTGATGCTGGCTGATGAATTTCCCGGTGCCGGCGTTCTCTCGCCCTTGGCAATAGGTGGCACGCCTGTCGTCCTCCACTTCTCCACTGAAAACGTCGATGCCCTCTGGAAACGCGCCATAGATGCAGGCGCCACTGTCTTGCAGCCATTGCAGGAGCAGTTCTGGGGCGACCGCTATGGGCAAATCATTGACCCATTTGGCTATCGTTGGGGGCTGGCTCAACATATACGTGATGTTTCCTCAGAGGAGATTGCGCGTCACGCCGCAAAGGTATTCGGAGGTCAAGAATGACAGGCGGACCGCCGGCGCCTGGCCCCATTCATGAGCTGCGTATCGCGCTCACCGTTGACGATATCGACACGGCCCTGCACTTCTATCATCATGCGCTGGGCCTTCCTGTTGTCCAGCAATGGAGTACGCCAGAGGGTCGGGGCTACATCCTGGCCTTCGGCTCCACAACGCTAGAATTGATCGATCGCGCTCAGGCCGAGTTGATTGACCACATAGAAGTTGGTCAGCGGGTCGCAGGCCCAGTACGCCTGGCCTTCGAGGTGCAGGATATAGAGGAGGTACACCAGCGCCTTCGCGAGGCTGGTGCGCGTTCTCTGGCCGATCCTGTGCATACTCCCTGGGGTCACGACAACGCCCGTCTGCAAGCGCCGGATGGTATGCAGATTACCCTCTATCGAGTTCCGAAAGATGGTGATGACAAAAAGTGAGCGGCGTGTCCGTAGGGCGAGGCAAGCCACGCCCTACAGTTAGGCCCCACCCGTATATTCTCCTCTTCCCAAATGGATAATAAAAGACCAGGCCCTACCATCTGCCTGGAAAAGCCCTTTGCTCTCCTTTCTTTAGAAAACAGCTTGCAAGCCTCTATTGATATTTATACATACATAGAGTACACTTATTTTTGGCCTCTTCTCTCAGTGAGAGTGATACATGCTTGTGTTGTAACAGCTTCTTCTCTTAGAAATGTATTTGGAGGTGAGAATATGCCTCATATGCCTGCGAATAATGGCAGTGGCTCAAGCACTGACGGTATCCTGTTCCCGGTTGACCAGATGCGCGAGGTTGCAGCAAAGATTCTCGTGCAGGCCGATCTGGCCCTGCAAAGGCATAACACGCTCTGGGCACAGGTGCAGGCCTTTCTCCATGAACACGATGATGGGGGGGACATGGCCGCCGTCCTGAACCCTCATGAGCAACGGATGCGCGCCTCCTATAACTGGCAGATGCACCTGGCTTCCACCCTGTTTCAAGCCATTGATACGGTCGAAGGAACCGATAACGCCATGGCTCAGGGCTTCATGCCCGGTGAACATCATGGTCAGGTGCCCTGACTGCTGAACGGTTGTTGGACGTTTCTGTGACCCAGGAGGCAATACATCGCGATGATGAACTTCCCGTTCTATTACGATGCACAGCGCGGTATCCCTGGAGGGACGGCGCCTATGATGACTTGCAGGCTACCATCAGAAAGATGGAGACGCTCGTTACCTCCCTCAACGACTTTCATAGCACAGCCATTGGACTCGATGCCCATCATCAGCAGCAAGTAGTGACGCTGCGTGACACCCTGATGACGCTCTATACCGATACGCCTTTTCAAGGGGCCGGTGCCGATGCTCTTTTTACGCTGCTGCTGGACTATCTGGACAGAGAGCATGCCTTCACAGGCTCTCCAGGAGATACCTCACCTCAACTCGCGCAGGCCACCAGTCTCTGTCAGACGACAGCCGGTAGCATCAACGAGCAGCTTCAGACGTTGTACAGTGAGGCCGAGCAGTTCGCCTACCAGGTGGATCTGGCTCGTGGTGTGAACCCGCTGCTCAGGCCAGCTCAGCGTCTCATCGATCCGCACTTTCCCTCCGATGCCGTCATCAATGCCTCCTGCGATTTGCCTCCTTCCGCCCCCATGCGCGTCGAAACGATGGATATGGACGAGGTGAGATGGGGCAGGCAGATGGATGATCTGGGAGGCCAGCCCCTCCCACAGTTGCCACAAGAGCCTACCAATCCCAAATTTATTCTCCCGCCGGTCGCCTCAATAGCAGATGACCTCTCAAAGCAATACGGTGTTCCCCTCTCTGTTGTCGAGGACATTATCAATGCCAATCCAGGACTCACGCCAGAGGAATACGCGCTGCTGGTACAATATTACAAGTTATATCACACATATCCATATAACGTCCGTGCTGTTTTTAAGGGACTAGATTCGAAGGGAAGGGAAAGAATCTTTTTCTTAACGCAGGGCGATATTGATCATATAAAGAAGCAAGGGCGGCATTCACATTTTGAGAAAATGACAGATGCACAGGTGATTGAATTCGTGAAACAAAGGATGAAAAATCATCCTGATGACTTCACGGTTTATAAACGCAAAGGCTATATTGATTACTATTACGATGATGTGGAGATTGGCAACAAGTACGAGACCATCATCGTCCGTGTGAGTATAATCACTCCATGGAGAATTATTTCCGTGTTTGTAGAATCCGTCAACAACTGATGAGAAAAGAGATAGGAGCTTAGCTATGTTTGTACAGGGGATACTGCGTGTCCAGGAAGAACCGTACCGCAATGAACTGGACCTTGTTTTGCCCGATGGAGAGACACTCTTTCTCTTTTATCTGCAACCCAGGGAGATGAGAAACCCGGAGGAAATCGATCTCCTGGATGCCCTGCTAGAATCAGGCAAGTACTATGAATTTCTGATTGTCGTGCGAGTACAAGGTATCACCTATAGCCCGACCGTTCCTCCTGGTACCAGCTTTAAACTGGTACCCAAAGAACAGGAAGGCTTCAAGCACAATGAACTCTTGCAAGGAACCGTGCTAGACCCTTCCTGGGATGCCTCCCACCTGCGCTACCAGGCGATTGCCACGCCCATGATCTACAATCCACGATATGTGCTGCTCGAAACGTCAGTTGGCAAGGTGGTGATCAGCCATACGGCTCTCCGGAAAGTGTCGCACCTGCCTCTTGAGGACATTGCCATCGGTGGCTACATGGAATGGCCCCATTCCCGCTTAGATGTGCTGGCGATTATCGAGAAACGCGAAACAGCGCCACCAGATGCCGTGCATTTTTGGCAGAACCAGGGGGAAACGACCCCATAGATGTTACCATACGATGGTGATGATAGGAGAGGAATGCAGATCGACATTGTCCACCGCTTTCAAGCGCTCGCCACGTATTGTCATGATATGTCCCTGGTTGCCGGGGAACAGCCGCAATTAGGGATCATTTATAGTAGTGCGCCCCTGGCTGCCCCACATGAGAGCGGCATGTATCTGGCGCTCATCAATATCACGCAACAGAGATGCGCTGCTCTTGTGGCCTATAGCGAGAGGGGGCCAGAGCTGAGAGGTGGAGCGGACGCGGTCTCGGATGTCTGCCTGCGCTACGATGCTGCACATACACGCTGGGTGATGGCGCAATTCCATAATGGACACTATATTGCCTTACGCACCCTGACGATTGAACCCTCTGGCACCCTGATCCTCTCCCCCCTCTGCGTGTTAGATCGAGAAGCAGATTTTGAGCGTGGGTTCGAACCGCTCCTGGATCTGCAGATCACTGAAAACACCTATCGCGTGCTGACACATAAGGCGGTCTTTGGTCATCTGAGTGCTCCCCAGGTCTGCACACTCGAGGTGGCCCTGAGGGAAACGGCGTGGCATGCCTTGAAAGAGCCAGCGGTTCTTGTCGTCTCAGGAACAGATCCGCTGCCTGTCGCCCCGCGCGCTGAAGCGGTGATCCTGCCTGAGGAGACCTATTTTGACCCCGGCCTCCCGGATGTCTCCTGGAATGCCGCCGCGCGCCTTATCGCCAATACCGAGCTGGCAACCGCCGAGAATGCGATGGTGTTCAGCGCCTCCCGGATGCATCTCCTTATCCTGGCGTCTCCAGAGGAGTGGGTCACCATCAAAGAGTGGAGTCCCGCGCGGGTGCCTGGCAGGGAACAACGCTGGCGAACCTGGATCACCGGCTGGGATGCCCGCTGGAGCACGGTCCACTGGCGCCATCCATCGCACATCAGTCTGCCTGCGGAAACGCTGCCGTCCCATGAGTATCCAGTCTCACCTGATATTGCTGTCGCGGTGAGTGATGGACCAACACAGCAGGGAGAGACCGTGGTCGTGGTCGTGAGTATGCACGGTGAACAAGACAAGCATCTCTCCAGTGAAGGCGTGTGCCTGAAACAGGACACAGGGGAGGTG
>JALYVR010000240.1:0-6382 GCA_030853145.1 Chloroflexota bacterium
TGCAAGTATAGCACAGATCTTGTGCAATTTCCGACTCATATCCCTTTGGCATGAATTTTGCCTATACCTGTCTCCTCATTCGCCCCAGATCAACTCGATCCTGCCAAAGCGCACGACGTTGCCGGCCTGGACGCCGGCCTCCTCCAGCGCTTTCGTGACGCCCATCTTCTCCAGCGTCCCCTGCAGGCGGTCCATGCTCTCGTCGCTATCCAGCTTAGTCATATTCACAGTGCGCTCTACGCGCTTGCCACGTACCACATAGACCCCGGCCTCGCGCGACACGACAAAGGCATCTTCCGGCTGCGGACGCAGAACGGGGCCCTCCATATCGGGAGCTGGATGCGCGGTCACGCTCTCCGCCTCCTCCTGCCGAATCTCAAGCAGGCGCCCGGCGACATACTGCATCAACTCCTCGGTCCCCTGGTGCGCGGCCGCGGAGATCGCAAAGGCCGTATACCCGGCCTCTTCAGCCCTGGCCTTGAGCGCGGGCCACAACGCCTGGGCTTCGGGCAAGTCCATCTTATTCAGCACCACCACCTGCGGGCGCGTCGCCAGGCGCTGATCATACTCGTGTAGTTCGTGGTTGATGGTCTGCAAGTCCTGCCAGGGATCACGCTCGGCAGCCCCATCAAGCATGTGGATCAGCAAGCGAGTGCGCTGGATATGGCGCAGGAATTCATGTCCCAGGCCAACCCCCTGTGCCGCGCCCTCGATCAAGCCCGGAATGTCGGCCAGCACGAAGCTGGCCTCGTCGCCGCTGCCAACTTGACCGACGCCGACGACGCCCAGGTTTGGCGAGAGGGTCGTAAAGGGATAATCGGCAATTTTGGGTTGGGCGGCGGTCACCACTGAGAGCAGGGTTGATTTACCGGCGTTCGGATAGCCTACGAGGCCCACGTCCGCGATCAGGCTCAGCTCAAGGTAGAGCCAGCGCTCCTGGCCAGGCTCGCCGTTCTGGGCCTCGCGCGGGGCCTGGTTCGTCGAGGTGGCGAAATGCACGTTCCCCAGGCCACCTCGCCCGCCGCGCGCTACCATCACCTCCTGCCCATCTTCGGTGAGGTCCGCGATCAGCTCCCCACTATCGGGGTCGCGCACAAGTGTGCCACAGGGGACCGACAACGTCACATCCTCGCCCTTGGCGCCGTGCATCTTCTGGCGCGCCCCCGGACCACCATCGCCCGCCTTGAAACGCTGGCGATAGCGGTAATCAATGAGCGTATTCATGCCGGAGGTGGCCTTCAGGTAGAGACTGCCGCCCCGCCCACCATCACCGCCATCCGGCCCGCCGCGTGGTACAAACTTCTCACGCCGGAAATGGATAGACCCGTCGCCACCGGCGCCGGCTTTGACGTGAATTTTTATATGATCGTAAAACATACTCTGTTCCTGGTTCCCAAATATTGTGCATGGAGAAAAATGCGCATTGCAGGCATGTAGGCATGTAGTATAGCATATGCGATGATGTATTGCCATGATTTTCAGGAAAAAACGATCTCGGCCCGCGAAGGAGTCACCCTCTGAAACGTGCCCTCCGCAAGGAAGGGCCATTACACCCTGGACCATTACCGTAAGCGAGCGGGCCGTTCCGTAGGGCGGGGCTTGTCTCGTCCTACGGAACGACAGACCCACGCAGGTCAAGGTCATCTACTCTCTAAAAATAGTGATCACGCAGGCTGCCATCATAGTTGCCACGATCGCGACAACAGCGCTTGAAAGCGACGTCCCGAACCGCAGGGACAGAGGTCGTCTTTGCCAAGCTTCTCGTAGAGTTCTTTGTCGCCGTGGATCACGCGTACACCGCGCTTGACGGCCGTCTCGGATGGATAGCCGCGCCGTCGCTTGCCAGTGCGTTCAAAAGCGGATGCTGTCCTGCTCGCTGCTGCTCGTACGTTTGTTTGCCATACAATTTCCCTGGCCTTTCTAGCGAATGGGGGTGATCGATCTGAGAGGAGTGTACTTGATAATGTAAAATACGTCAACAATAGACCGGGGCAAAGGAACGACACCCGCGTAGGGGTTCTACGCGGGTGGAGATCTCTACGGCTAGAATGTGCCCATACCTTGATTGCCCAGGCCCTGACCACCTATGCCCTGGCTACCAAGGATCTGTTTGGCAGCGAGCGCAGCGATGCCGGCGAGCGCTAATTTCCCGCCAGTACTGCCGAGCGGGCCGCCGGGTCCCATGATCTGGTGCAGGATACCTGGATTTTGCTGCTGTGCATAGCCTGTCAAGCGAGCAGCATCGCCAGGCGACATACCATACGGGTCAACATTCTGAAAACCCGCTTGCTGAGGATTGTATCCCTGCTGCGTCAAGGCGCCAAGCAAGCCCTGCATCAGCCCGCCGCGCTGCTGCGCCGGCATCTGCTCATAGTATTGTTGATGGACCTGCTGCACCATCTGAGGTGGCGCGTTCTGCACAAACTGCTGATAGTTCTGGCGCACTTGTTGTTCTGGAAGTTGGGAGTACGTCCCCTGGTCCCAGGAGTTGGCATATTGTTGATACATCTGTGTATTGTTCTGGTCAAAGGGCCACATGTTTCTCCTCCTTATAAGGATGCCGTCCGTGTAGCACACGTTTCAAGACCTAAGAAGTGCTTCTCTGCAATTTTTACGTGGTTCCTTCCATACCGTGCTAACACGCTCGGCATCCTGACAGAGTTTCAGGGAGTGGGTGTCTTTTGGCAGCAGGCCCTTTATTTTGCAGGGTCTCCTCTTCTACACATTATCCATCAGTATAGCCTTTGGCTGTTGTTCCTCTTGAGAGCGATCCACGACATCGTCGCCCTTGAAGAGCTTGCTGTGAGGCCATACCCAGTTCCAGCGGCCCAGGATCGTCGCGATGGCAGGAACAAGCAGCGGGCGCACAACGAAGGTATCCAGCAGAATACCTATCACCACGGTAAAGCCTAATTCAGCAACCTCCACGAGCACATTACTGACTAAGCGTGAAAAGCTGGCGGCCATCACAAGTCCGCAGGAAGACACCACTCCTCCTGTGAGCGCAATCGCGGTGGCAATGCCCCTGCGATGTCCCAGCTTCTGCACTTCTTCGCGGATGCGTGCGATGGTCAGAATGTTGAAGTCCTCGCCGAGCGAGACCAGGAAAACGAAGGCGAAGATGGGCACAATTGAGAAGAGTGGGTGACCCAGGAGATCGTGATACACAAGATTGGTAAGACTGACAGCGGCCGTGGCAGAGAGCGCTATCGTTGCCAGCAGGTAAACGGGGGCCGTCACACTGCGAACCAATAGCACCAGGATGAGGTAGATGGCGAGACAGACGAGGATTACAACGAGCGAAAAATCCTGGCCAAACTGGAGCGCTTCGTCGCGTACCGTGGAGCTTTGACCTGCGACTAAGGCTTCGGCTCCATTGAGAGATGTGCTATGCAGTGTGCTGGCAGCGGTGGCGTAGATCGCATTGACCGCCTGCTGCGCCTCCAGAGAGGAGGGATCAACGTTGAGCGAGAGGGTCATAGCTACCGCGCTGCCATCCGTGGCGAAAAATTGCTGTGAACCCGCCTGGCCAGCAGGTTCTGATGGCGCCTGTACAGCGGTGACGTACGGTACGTGTGAGAGTGCCGACGCTACCTGAGTGAGCGCGCCGCTGTATTGGATCTGCCGCAGGTCATGCCCCGGATCGTTCAGGATGATCTCCACTTGCGTTGCATCTTTGAAGTGCGCCTGGTAGGCATTCAATGCCCGAACCGCAGGGGCAGAGGCCGGTAACGATTTTATATCATCGAAGGAAGGTTCAATCATGATGGCAGAGATGGCCAGTGGCACAAGCACAATCAGGGTAAGCGCGATGATCAGACGTGGATGCGAAGTCACCAGTCGCCCCGCACGGGCCCAGATACCTCTTTCGGTTGCGTTTGCATCGGAGAGAGTAGCAGGACGTGGTTGAGCTGGCCAGAAAAGTGCCTTGCCACATAGCGCCATCAAGGCGGGTAACAGGCTGAGTCCAGCCAGCAAGAGGCAGACGACGCCTATCGCGATGGCAGGACCAGTGACGCGCAACTCATATGATTGCGCCAGCCCCATGATGGCGGTAGCAACCACTACCGTCGAGGCGCTGAAGAAAATCGACTCGCCGACGTGTCCAACCGCGTGTCCTAGAGCCTCTCGCCGCGTGGCGCGATCGTTCTGGCTACTACGGCGGATCTCCTCTTTATAGCGCGAGAGCATAAACACGCCATAATTGGTGCCAGCACCCAGCAGGACAAAGGCCACATATTGCAAACTAAAGGATGCCACGGCTATGCCAAAGGTCTGCCCCACCCAGGCAATGAGCGGAATGGATAGACCTAGCGCCATAGCAACCGTCACAAGCGGTATCAGCACAGCAAGCGGCGAACGATAGACGATGCCCAGCACCACTAGAATAATGAGCAGGCCAAGCAGCGAACCCAGAGCCGCTCCGCTTCCACCGCTGCTAAAGATGGTGGATGTGAGGCCCTGGGTGATCGGTGCGCTCCCCGTCATGGCTAGCACGCCACCGGCAGGCAGATGCTGCTGCGACAGGTAGGTGTTAACGGCCTGAATAGAAGCCCCAGGCACAGCACCGTTGCTCGTGTCCCAGGTGAGGATCATACGCAGGGCCTGGTGATCACCACTCTCGAAGAAACTGACAGGTGTCTGCGCGCCCGGCCCTACCACCGAGAGGAGTTGGGCCGGGCGCGTCCCCGGCGCTGTCAGCCAGCTTTCGATGCCCTCAGCCTGGGCGACATCCTGCGCTGAGATGCCCTGCGGGTCCGTCAGGACCAGAAGATCACTTTCTTTCTGCACACTGTGCTGACCCGCAGCAAATTTCGTCGTATAGAGGCTATTTGCCCGCACACTGAGCGCCGAGGCAGGCAATGATGACGTAGTATTCTGCTTCGCCGCGACAGCGTCTAGCGATGGGCCAAATTTTAAGGCAAGCACCACAAGCACAACCCATACTGCAATGATCAACAAAGGCCAGCGAGCCACAAAGCGGGCCCACTTTTCAAGGAATATTTCCATCGTATTGGTTCTCCATTTCCAAGTTTGCTTACAGCGTGAAGTATAGCTAGCAGCGAGAGGAAGTACGTCGGCGCAGGGGTGGAATGAGGAACGATTTTCGCGGAGCATCCTCCTCCACCCCTGGGTGGAGAAGGTGGCAGAAAGATCAATCTTCGGCTGCATGACAACAGGATGAAATATCGTTATACTATGCGAGATAGGTGCAGTTCAGTCCTTCACGTCGACCCAGAAGTGAATAGGAGCAAAGAAACCAGCAATGCTTACGTCACCCGATATCAGATTGTTTGATAGAGCGCCAACAGAGACACCGCTGCTTTCTCGCAGCGGGCGTTTTGGCAGTCTGCGCGTGCTTGGCAGCACCCCAAAGACCTTCATGCGAGAAATGCTCATCGCCATCGATATCACATCTCTGGTCTGTGTGTTTTTGCTTGTTTCAACTCTGTACACACAGCATCGTCCCATAGTGACAATTCTTGAGGAAGAAGCACTCTTTATCGCCAGCCTGCTACTGCTCTTACCGACAAGGAAGTCAAGGCAGTATATGCTGGTTCTTGCATACGACGCCGCTATTCTTGTGCTGGATGTACTGCTCAATAGCGCGTTTCCAGGCAACTGGGGCAACTTTGGCCTGCTGGCGCTCTGCGGCTATACCTGCTATCGTTTCCCTCTGCGCTGGGCCTGGCTGGTAGTAGCGGCGAGCTGCAGCGCGCTGGCAGCAACGAATGGACTGAATACACTGTTCGCTGTGCAGCATCTCAAGAGCAACTCGCCGTTTGTGACACCTCTCCTGCTCGCGGCATTCCTCTGCTGGACCGGCTGGACACGCCGCAGCCGGGATATATTCGTCCTGGAATTGCAAGAGACGCAGGAACAGTTGCGCAGAGAGATGGCCCATACCGAGGTACTGGCTGCAACGCGTGAGCGCACGCGTATCGCGCGCGATATGCATGATGTGCTCGCGCACTCGCTCACCATGCTCTCGGTTCAGGTGCAGGCAGCGCGCCAACTCATGCACCAGCATCCTGACCGCCTGGCAGCCAAGCTAGACGATATCGCCACGCTGCTGCGCGAAAGTATTGCTGAGAGTCGCCGTGTCGTAGGTCTGCTGCGTGAAACGGCTATTGCCTCGGTGTCGAGTGACGGCGTGGGTGCGCGGCTGCTAAGCGTGGGCGAGCGCTTCGGTGAGCGGACAGGAATACACTGCATCTTCGAGGAACAGGGAACGCCTCAGCAGGTAACCGACAAGCAGAGTGAAACGCTCCAGTATACCTTGCAAGAAGCACTCACCAACGCCCATCGCCACGGTGCGGCGCATTCCGCCTGGATTGAGTTGCGCTGGTCCGCGGCGCTCGTGACATTGCATGTACACGAT
>JALYVR010000240.1:6392-7215 GCA_030853145.1 Chloroflexota bacterium
CGATAATGGACAGAGATCAGGTTCAGCTCAGCAACACGCTGAAGAGCACGGTGGACACCACGGATTACAGGGCATGCGTGAACGGGCAAGCGCGCTTTATGGAAACCTCAGCGCGGAAGCCCAAACAGGTGGGGGCTTTACAGTCCTACTCACGCTGCCACTCAATAAGAAGTCCCGCACGGACTTCCCTCAGGAGGTCAAGCGTGAGCGATCGTAAGATTCGTGTGGCCCTGGCGGATGATCAACGCCTCCTGCGCGAAGGGCTGCATATTATCCTCGAAGCCGCACCCGATATCATCATCGTCGGCGAAGCAGAAGACGGAGTGGCGGCTACCGCCCTGGCGGCTGAAGTGCAGCCGGACGTTATGCTCATCGATATTCGCATGCCCTTGCGCGATGGCATCGAGGCAACCGAAATGATTCACAAGGCGCAGCCAACTATCCGCATCATCCTGCTGACCACCTTTGACATACCTGAGCTGGTCGTTGAGGGCTTGCGCGCAGGCGCATCAGGCTATATCCTCAAGGATTGTAGCGCCGAGGAGCTATGCTCAGCGGTACGCACCGTCGCGCGCGGCCAGGTGCTCCTCCAGACAGCCAGCGCGGCCCAATTGCTGATGGGCTTCTCCCGCTCAGTGCCTTCTCAGCCTCAAGAGCAGGTTGAGGCGCTGGGCCTGACTGAGCGTGAATGTGATGTGTTGCGCCTGATTGTCCAGGGGCGCTCAAACCGTGAGATCGCGGCAGAGCTATACATAAGTGAAACCACGATCAAAACCCATATCAACCATATCTTCGCGAAGCTGGGCGCGCGCGACCGTGCGCA
>JALYVR010000241.1 GCA_030853145.1 Chloroflexota bacterium
CTCACCAACCCTACCTCTCACAACACGTTTTCGGGCGCCCTAATGCGCAGGGGGATACCAATGGTCGCGCGAATAAGTTGACTGCCAAGCCGATGCATGATACAGTGTGGGCAACGCTATGAGACAAGAACTGCTGGCATGGTTTGCTCGCGAAGGCCTGTTATTACAAAGTGTGACGCTGGGCGCCGAGGACCCGGAGCGCGATGAGGTCAAAGTGACGATCAGAGCGCCGATCATCGCCTTGAGCCGCGCCCGAGACGACTTTCGCGAATGCCCCGACCCCGTGCAATTTGGCTATCCAGCCTCAAGCCTGGAGATGATAACCCTGGAGGACTTCCACTGGTTTGTGCTACGCTGGTTTGAACGCGCCGTGGAGGCCGGGATGGCGCGCTGCTTTGTCTGCAATAAGCTGCTGACCATGGGCGGCGAGCAGCCGTGGGACGCGGTTTTTGTGACCACCGATTGGCACTGCTGGCTGGTGGTGCATTTCGATTGTAAAAAGTATCTCAACCGGGACCTCAAGGGGCGCGATCCCTTTGAAGTGGTTCTGCGCGAGCCGGAAGCGTTCGACTTGCGGGTAGATTAGCGTAGAAAGCGAATCGACGATGGACAAGGCTCAGGTGGCCGCGCTGCTGGATGACATCGCCACGCTGCTCGCTCTCAAGGAGGGAAGCAGCCAGTTCGAGGTGCGCGCCTATCAGAACGCTGCTCGCTCCGTGAGTGGCCTCGACGGCGATATCACACAACTGGTGCGCGAGGGCAAGCTCAAGGGCGTGCCGGGACTGGGATCGACCATCATCAAGCGCATCGAGGAGGCCGTCAACAGCGGTCATATGGCCGTCTATGACGAACTGCGCGCCAGCACGCCGCAAGTCAAGCTCGATATGTTGCGTATCCAGGGGCTGGGCCCCAAGCGCATCAATACCATCTACGAGCAGTTGCAGGTACACAGCATCGCCGAACTGGAGCAGGCGTGCAAAGAAGATAAGGTCGCGCACATCCCCGGCTTCGGCAAGAAGACTCAGGATAACATCTTGCAGGGCATCGCCTTCCTGAGCCAGCATGCCGATCGCTTCCTGTATCCCGCCGGTGAGCAGGAGGCCGTGGGCCTGCGCGAGGCGCTGGCGAGCCTGCCGGGGATTGTACGCCTGGAGATTGGCGGGAGTCTGCGCCGCCACCGCGAGACAGTGAAGGATATCGATATGGTGGCCAGCGTAGCCGACGACGCGGGCGAGGAGGTCAGGCGGCAGATCATGGACTTCTTCAGCAGCCAGGCGGTCACAGGCAAGGGTGAGACCAAATCGAGCGTGGTGCTACACACCGGCATGGCCATGGACCTGCGCATCGTCAATGACAGCCAGTTCCCCGCCACCCTGCACCATTTCACCGGCTCTAAAGAGCATCATATCGCCCTGCGGCGGCGCGCGCTCGCCATGAACATGACCATTAACGACTATGGGCTTTTTAAGGGCAAGGAACCCGACCTGCAGCCGGTTCCTTGCAAGAACGAAGCCGACATCTACGCCGCGCTCGGCATGGCCTATATCGAGCCGGAGCTGCGCGAGGACCTGGGCGAGATCGAGGCCGCCATACGCGGTACCCTTCCTATTCTGGTACAGGAAAGTGACCTGCGCGGTGTCCTGCACGTTCATTCAACATGGAGCGATGGACAGAACACTATCCGCGAGATGGCGGAGGCTTGCATCGAACGCGGCCTGGCCTACCTGGGACTCACCGATCACAGCAAGGCCGCAGCCTACGCGAGCGGCCTGAGCGAGGAAGAGTTGCGCCGCCAGGGAGAGGAGATCGACCGCCTGAACGCTGAGTTCGCTGGTCGCCTGCGTATCCTGAAGGGCACAGAATGTGATATCCTGAAGGATGGTTCGCTGGACTTCGCGGACGAGGTACTGGCGACGTTGGATTTTGTGGTGGCTTCCATCCATAGCAATTTCAATCTCGCGCCGGAGGAACAGACAGGGCGCATGCTGCGCGCCATTGCCAACCCATACGTGGACATCATCGGGCATCCCACCGGGCGCCTGCTGCTGAACCGGGAGGGCTATAGCCTGGACATAGAGGCGCTGATCGACGCGGCCGCCGAGCATGGCACCTGCATCGAGATCAACGCCCACCCGTCGCGCCTCGACCTGGACTGGCGCTACCTGCACAAGGCGCGCGACAAAGGGATCAAGATACCCATCGACCCGGATGCCCACGTCATCACGGGCCTGGATGATATGCGCTACGGCGTTGGCATGGCGCGCAAGGGCTGGCTGCGCGCCAGCGATGTGCTCAATGCCCTACCCACTGAAGAGCTGGTACGCTTCTTGTCAACGAGAAGATCAACCGCGCTGAAAAAGCATACAGAAGCGAAATTTTGAATAGAGAAATTTTAAAAAGGAGAGGCGTCCCTGGTGGGCGCCTGGAGGATGTATTCAGATGGCACAACAGGTAGAACTAGAAGTGACGCGCCGCGAGGTGCTGGGCAAAAAAACCAAGCGGCTGCGCAAAGAGGGCATTATTCCGGCGAATATCTTTGGCCACAAGGAAACGCCGGAGGCTATCCAGATCGACGCCGTAGCCTTTGACCGCTTCCGGCGCGCGAACCGGCTGACAAGCATTGTTGCGTTGCGCATACCCGGCAGCACCGCCGCCCAGACCGTCCTGGTCCGGCATATCCAGCATCATCCGTGTACTGACAAGATCCTGCATATCGATTTCTTCCGCGTCAGCATGGACGAGAGCGTGCATGTCAAGACCACACTGCACTTTGTGGGCGAGTCGTCGGCCGTGAAGAATGAAAACGGCGTCCTGCTGCACCTGATGGACGCGCTCGAATTAGAGTGTCGCGCGTCAGATATCCTGGAATATCTCGATATCGATATCAGCTCCCTGGCCGAGATCGACGCCACCTTGCACGCCAGCGATGTGGTGCTGCCGGCGAATGTGACGCTGCTCACCGATCCCGGCGAAGCTATCGCTAAGGTAGTCGCTTCACGCGCTGAGAAGGAAGTTGAAGAGGCCGACGCTGAGGCTGCCCCTGCTGAGGCTGCCCCCGCTGCCGACGCTGAAGCCAGCACTGGCGCATAACGGAGCAATACCAGGAGGCTCATTAAGAAACGAGCGATAGACATGCGTATCATGATCGTTACCGATCAGTATCCGCCGATGGTGGGTGGCGTGCCAACCGTAACACATGGCCTGGCCGTCGATTTCGCGAACCGCGGCCACCAGGTGTGGGTTGTCGCCCCCAGCCAGGGTTCGCGCGATGTGCGAAGCCTGGAGCAGAAGGTACGCGTCTATCGCTTCTCTTCGTTTGAATGGCCCACCTATAAAGATTTACGCATCCCGTTCCTGCCCTTCGTGCCCATACGCAACCTGCTCAAGAAGGCCGATCCCGACATCATTCATATCCACTCGCCCGTCGTCCTGGGCAATATTGCCCAGATCCTGGCTGGCGGCCTGCGCAAGCCGGTGATTGCCACAAATCATTACCTGCCCATCAATATCAGTCACTCGCTGACCTCGGACCCCCTGTTCGGCAAGCATTTCAGCAATATTTCGTATGGGTATCTGATCCACTTCTGCAACCGCTGCGAGTATGTCACGACCCCGACCGCGACGGCCATGGATCTGCTCTATGAGCACGGGCTGCGCGCGCCGGCCGGGATCATCTCCAACGGTATCGACCTGAAGAAGTTCACGCCCGGCCCGCCCAACGAGGAGGTACGCTACCGCTTTCACCTGCCCAAAGATCGCCCGCTGGTGCTGCACGTCAATCGTCTGAGCGAGGAGAAGCGGGTAGATGTGTTGCTGGAGGCCGCCGCGCGCCTGAAAGGCAATGCCTATATCGTCCTCGTAGGCACCGGCCCCGCCGAGGCGGAACTGCGCGAGCAGGCCGAGCGGCTTCAGCTCGGTGATCGCGTGGCATTCCTGGGCTATGTGCGCGATGCCGACCTGCTGGCCATTCGCTGCATGTCCGACGTGTTTGTGATCCCCTCCGAAGCAGATCTACAGAGCCTGGCCACGATGGAGGCCATGGCCTGCGGCCTGCCCGTCATCGCCGCCAACGCCTACGCCCTGCCCGAACTGGTCCACCACGGCGAAAATGGCTTTGTCTTCCAGCCCGGCAACAGCGAGGAACTGGCGTATCACATCGATACTATACTGGCCGAAGGGGAGATGCGCGCTCGCATGGGGGCAAAGAGCCTGGAGGTTATCGCGCCGCACAACCGGATACAGATACTGGACCAGTGGGAAACGCTGTATCGCCGTCTCTCCACCGAGTTCATAGAGGCCAAACTGCGCAAACAACAGCACCGCATGGCGCGTAAATACCCCGACTATAAAAAGCGGGCCGCGCAACGCTCGCGCATGGTGCGTACAAGCTCGCTCTTCAAAGAACAACGCAGCTTCCTGGAGGAACCCTAGAGGAGCATTATGCGCCCCAGCGCCGCCCCAAGAGCCGCGCCAGCCGTCGCTCGATATCCCAGCGTATCTGCACGCTATGGTAGCGTAACCAGGCGCCACAGAGCGACCACCACGAAGCTCTCTGCTGCATGAGTGGTCGTCGAGAGCGGTCTCCAACGGGTACCGGCACAGGCGTCAATGATCGAAGATTCCTGGAGGGAAGTCTATCACGCATGCAACAATCTACTCCTTATGTCACACGGCGAGTGGGCAGGCGCAAGCCAGCGGCACCACGTCAGGTCATATAATCGTACACCTATCTGCTTAGCTAAGTATAGACCTTATTGGGGGTCTTTGTCCAGGTCACCATCGCAATCATCTTGCCCCTATGCGAACCAGGGCAATCAGCCCTGTTTTACATTCCCGGCTCGTTTCATCATAGCCTTCAGCGCCTCTATCTCGCCCATATGTCCACAGCTTCCCATGAAAACCGTTTGCAGCAGTCGTTGTTGTGTGCGCGAATGGCCGGGATACACTGGTTGCTGCAATGGCTCAGAAGAAGGCAAAGAGCGCAAGAACGTGCCCAGAGTCTCGCACACCTGGTCAAGGTACGCGAGCAAATCCTGGGCGCGCAGGCGTGGGATGGCCGCGACCTCTTGCAGGGTATAGCCGGTCACCGTGCCCAGCCCTTGCTCGCCAATACCATGTGGATTGTAGCCAGTTCGTTCGGCCCAGCCACGCACCAGCCATAGCTCTTTGGCAGGCGATCTGCCTTGTAAAACGCGCCCAACGACATCCAGCCAGCGGCTGAAATGCCAGACCGTGATGGCAATATTGTTCCCCTCTGCGTCTGGTTGCCAGGCAAGTTCCTCCTCTGACAGCCCTGCCACCTCAAGGTGTGCCCATTGGGATAAGTCTGTAAGAAGATCGGCATAGAGTTCAATATCCTGCATCATCGTGTTCTCCTTTGTTCAGTTTTTCAGATAAAAAGCCATGGCTCTTTTCTGCCTTTCAAGCATAAGGGAGCTGTGGTATAGTGTCAATATAAAGTTTCTGACTACTTCTTTCATTTTCGCTGAACAAAGGAGGCCCGATGGAAATCCGCTACCTTGTGACCTTCCAGACGATCGTGCGCGAGGGCAGCTTTACTAGAGCTGCCGAGACGCTCTCTTATGCTCCATCCACCATTACATTGCATATGCAGCACCTGGAGGTGGAACTAGGTTTCAAGCTTTTTGTGCGCCAGGGAAAACAGATTCAGCTTTCAACCGCAGGCCAGGCTCTCTATGAACAGGTCGATACCTTGCTCCAGCATGCACACATACTGGAACAAACGATGAAGGAGATTGTCTCCGGCGAAACGGGCAGTCTGCGCATTGGGGTCATCGAGCCTGCGGCCAGTCTATCCCTCATGCCCCTACTGGCAACATTTTGCCGGGAGTATCCGCACATGCATGTAACATTGGAAGTGACGAGCACGCGCTTTATCTGCCAGCGCGTGGCAACGGGCAAGTTGGAAATCGGCATCTGTTCTCCCCCATCAGCCGACCTGGGCCTGACCTTTGAGCCACTCTTTTTTGAACCCATCGCGCTGCTTATCCCCGCGACGCATCCGCTGGCCGCTCTGGAGCATGTGACGCCAGCCAACCTCCACGATCAATGCCTGCTTCTCACTGGCCAGTATTGCGCGTACCGGGAAACTATTGATTATTTTTTCACCCAACGTGGCCTCAACGCGCGGCCGTGTATGGAAATCGGCAGCTTTGACGCGCTCAAGCGCGGGGTGCAGGCTGGTATCGGCATTGCGATTGTGCCTGCCAGAGCCGTTACGCCTGCTCTGGAGGGGACCGTGCTGCGCGAGCTGGCGGAATTTCAGCTAACGCTGCCTGTGGGCCTGGTCCGTTCGCCACAGCACTACGTCTGCCGGCCTGCACTGGAAAAACTTATCACGGAGTTGCGCACACACCAGGCTTTGCCTCCCTGGTAATTTTCCCCCAGAAGAACCAGTGTAATATGATATAGTGTGGTCGATGTCCTCTATTTTAGGTAAGTTCAGCAGTGCCAAAGGCACGAATAGACACATTTCTCAGGAGAGAAACATATGGCAACAACAACAGGCGGAAAGCTGGTAGGGCAGGTAGCATTGATTACAGGAGCCAGCGCAGGCATAGGTTCGGCAATAGCGCGCACATTTCTCAGCGAGGGCGCGGATCTCGTTGTGGTAGCACGTCGTTCAGAACGGCTGCAAGAGTTAGCCGCTGAAGCAGAGAAGCGTGGCCGTCGCTGCGTCGTCGTCGTTGGCGACACGCGCGAGGAGGAGACGGCCATACAGGCAGTTCGGGCCGCGACACAACAGCTTGGCCGGTTGGATATCCTGGTCAATAATGCCGGTATCGGCAGGTATGCCAACCTTGTGGAGACAAGCGTAGACGACTACGATGCGATGATGGATACCAATATGCGCAGCACTTTCTTGTTTACGCGCCATGTTGTGCCTATCTTGCTTGAGCGCAAGGCGGGCTTCATCGTCAATATCGCGTCAATGGCCGGCGTGACAGGGTTCGCAGGCGAATCAATCTATTGCGCTACCAAATTCGCGCAGGTCGGCTTTACCCAGGCGCTTGATCGCGAGTTGCGCCCGCATGGCATTAAGGTGGGCGTCGTTTGTCCTGGCGGCGTGAAAACGGAATTTGCTATTGGGACAGGACGAACTGAAGAAGGCGTGTCAGCGTCGGGCATGCTGGAAGCCGAAGACGTTGCTGCCGCCGCCTTGCTCATCGCTACAC
>JALYVR010000242.1 GCA_030853145.1 Chloroflexota bacterium
TTGGGGCGCTTTGAACGTGCTGGATACCCAGGTGCTCACGCAGGTGGGCAGTGTGCTGGGCATCGCCGTCCTCATGGGCCTGGTCGCCGTCGCCTCTATGCTGCTCGCCTACAGTACCTCGGCTACCAGCAACCTGCTGAGCCTGCGCCGCGAGAGCGCCCGTGCCCAGACCTCGCCGCTGTGGGTGCGCCTGGGCCTGGATGGCATCGTCGCCTGCATGGGGCTGGTCTGCTATGGCTGCTTCCTCTATGTCCTCAACTCCAGCGCACTCACTCAGGAGACGCGCGCCTTGCTGCTCGCACCCCTTTTGCTGCTGAGCACCTTCCTGCTCCTGCTGGCCGGATGTTTGGGCGCGGTACGCCTCTTCCCCCGTCTGCTCGCCTGGGCCGCCCACCTTGCCACGCATAGCCGTAGCGCCGGCGCCATGCTTGCCTTCGCCCAGATGGCCCGTGCCCCACGTCAGAGCCAGCGCCAGGTCTTGTTGTTGGCACTGGCGATTGCCTTCACGCTCTTCACGCAGGTCTTCCTGGCCTCGCAATGGCAGCGTCTGCCCGCCGTCGCCGCCTACCAGGCCGGAGCTGACTTTAGCGGCGAGCGCGTCATGCTGCCCGCCGACCTCACCCCCTCGCTGCAAAGTCAGACCCTGCCCTATCGTCATCTCCCCGGCGTCCTCTCCGCCACGCTCGGCTATAACGACCTGGAGGTCGGCGCGGGCAGCACGGCCGTAGAGGTGCAGGCTGTCGATACCCAGAGCTATACCGCCAGTGTGGTCTGGACACCGCAAGACGTGGAAGCCAACCTGACCACCTTGACTCAACAACTGATCGCTGATCGTACTCAGGCCAGGACACAACACGTCCTACCCGCCATCGTCGATGCTGCCACCTGGCAGGCGCTCCACCTGTCGTTGCGCACGCCTTTCACGCTGAGTTTGCCCGATGGCACCTCCCTGACCTATGTGCCCATCGCGCAGGTGCAATATAGCCCTACCCTCACCCCTGGTCAAGGTGCCAGCAATGGCATGCTTGTCGATTACCAGAGCTACGTCAGTGTCTATAGTACCGTCACGCATAATCCCCCGCCATTGCCCTCCTGGGTCTGGTTGCGCACCACCAACGATCCGGTATCCCTTAGCGCCATTCGCGCCGCTCTCAATAGCGGCCCTCTGCACTTGAGTCCGCTCTATGAGCGTCGCCAGCTCCTCGTGCAGCTTCAGCAAGACCCGCTCCTGCTGGCCTTAGTCGGTATCCTCGTGTTAGGAGCGACTGTCCCACTGATCTTCGCGTTGGGTGGCAGTATCGTGGCCTTCTGGCTGAGTGCGCGTGCCCGCCTCACCAATGTAGCCGTTCTGCGCGCTCTGGGCAGCACGCCGCGCCAGGTCGCTCGCATGTTGTTGTGGGAGCAGGGCCTGATCTACGCTGCCGCATTGCTGCTCGGTCTGCTTTTTGGTGGTCTGCTCACCTTCTTTACCCTGCCTACCCTGATTTTTAGCAGCCTGCCACCCGCCGGCATCAGCAGCACCGGCAGTACGAGCCTCTTATACGCCCTGCAAAACGCGCCGCCTGTGCGTATCAGCATTCCGTCCTCGCTGTACTTCTCCACACTGGGATTGCTGGCTCTGGTCGTCGTCACTTTTGCGCTCATGACCTCGGTCGTCCTGCGACCAGCCCTGGCTCAGAGGCTACGCCTCAATGAAGATTGATAAAGAGAGGAAAAAAAGTGGATGGCACGTTCCATGAAGACGCTTCGCACGCGTAGCCGTCAGTACGCGAAGCGCCATGATACAGGACATCTATCCTTCACGTCGCTGCGCCCCGTGCTGATGCTGGCAGGCTGGCGTGTGCGCTCATCCTGGTTCTTCCTGCTCATCACCGGCTTGAGCATGCTGGTAGCGGTCATGTTGGTGTGTATAGTACCGCTCTTCTCGCAGGTTGCGCTCACCGCCGGTGCGCGCGGCGTTCTACAAGCCACGCCGCAGAGTCCCTTGCTCACGCTCCAGGCTACCTCAACGCAGATCAGCGCCACCAGCGTGCAAGCCATCACACAGCAGTTGACGCCCCTCGTGCAACAGCGCCTGGGTGAATACCTGAGTGTCGCACCGAACTTCTCGTTGCAGACCCCCAACCTGGACATGCTCAGTCCCAACCTGCAACAGAACGGCTCCTTTAATAATATGCAACTCTATGGCGTGGACAGCGCGCAGGCCGCCTCCCACCTGAGCGTGCAGCAAGGACAGCTCCCCCAGGCAAGCGGGAATGCGACAAGCCCTTCGGAACCTTTGCCGGACATCGCCATCACGCCCGTCACGGCCTCGACACTCAAGGTTGGCCCCGGCTCAACTATGCGTCTGAACGTCAAACTCACCGATCCAACCCTGCTGGGCAGACCTGCGCCCAGTGCCCAGTTGACCGTGCGCGTCGCCGGCATCTTTACGCCGGACGCCAACGATCCCTTCTGGCAAGGTATGGACTTCTCGGTGACGCCGGAGGGGTCGTTCCTCACCTTTCACGCCCTGGTTTCCAACCAGGCGCTGATCGATGCACTGGCCGGTGCGCTCGCCAGCACGCACCCCCCGTCATTACAGCTCACCTACGCGCCCACGCTTGTCTGGATATATCGCCTGGATGCGCTGCGTGTGAACAGCAGCAATCTGGATGCGCTGGTTGAGAACCTCTCAACGCTCCAAGTGCTGGTGGCCAATCAGCACACGCCCGGCAACGGGCAGGGCGCGCTCTCCGGCCCGGCGGTGGGCAGTAATAGCAACGGCGGCCCACCTGGCACCCTGGCTCAGTACCAGCAGCGTATCGGTATCGTGCAAATACCGGCGGCGCTGCTCTCTCTGCAAGTGTTGCTGCTGGTCCTCTTCTTTCTGGTCATGATCACAGATCTGCTGGTGCAACAGCAGTCAAAGGCCATCGCCATTTTACGCAGTCGGGGAGCCAGCCGGGGCCAGGTCACCGGCGCTCTCGCCACGCAAAGTCTCGCGCTGGCTGTGATCGTGCTATGCATCGGGCCATTCCTGGCGCTGCTGGCGGTGCGTCTTATTATGCAGCAGGCGCTTTTGCCGCAAGAACAGAGTGCGCTCAACGTTCTTTCCTGGTCGGCGCTCTGGAGTGTGCGCGGCTACGCGCTGGCGGCGGCCCTGGTTATGATGCTGGCGATGTTCTTCGCCATATATCACACGGTAGGACGGGATGTGCTGGAGCAGCGGCGCGAGTCGGCTCGCAGCACGAAGGCAGCGCTGAATCAGCGCTTGCACCTCGACCTGGTGGCCGCCACCGTGGCCCTGACCGGCTACGCCATCTCACAATACGTGGTCCACACACAGGTGCTCGACTCGCGCTCAACCGTTCTGCTCACCGGGCCTCTGGCGCTGATCGAACCCATTTTTCTCTGCATTGCCGCTTTGCTCCTCAGCCTGCGCTTCTCTCCACTCCTGCTGCACGCCTGCTCGCGGCTGGCCGGTCGCGCGCGTGGGGCCGCTCCCATGCTGGCCTTCGCGCAGATGGCGCGCTCGCCGCGCCAGTTCGTGCCGCGCGCGCTGTTGCTGGCTATGACAACGGCTTTTGCTCTCTTTGCGCTCGTCTTTACGGCCACACAAAGCAGCCATGCCGCCGATGTCGCCGCCTACCAGACAGGAGCGGATTTTAGCGGGTTCATCGCGCGCCAGGCGACTCCAGCGCCCACCAGCGCCCAGCTACGTGCCACCTACCGGCACATCCCTGGCATCGTCGCCGTCATGGTGGGTGAGCAGGAACAGACGCTGGCCGCAGGTACGTCACAGGCGCTCACCATCAACTTCGACGCGGTTGACGCCCATACTTTGGCCCAGACCGTGAACTGGCAGCAATGGAACCAGAATGTGAAGCTGCCCGCGCTGTTGCAAGACCTGACTGGAGCGCAAAAAAAAGATCAGCCGCTGCCTGCGTTGACGGATGCCGCCGCCTGGCAGGCGCTGAATCTCGCACCGGGTGCCACGTTCACCTTGCAGACCGGTCGAGGCATCGTCTCTTTCGTCGCCGTTGGCAAGATCCCGTACATTCCCCAGGAGAATGCTGGAGCGACCAACGGCACCATCATCGTGAACTACGCCAACTACGCGACCTATGCCCGGTCACACGTGACGCTCAATCCCGACGCACCGCCACTCAATTATGTCTGGCTGCACACTAGCCAGAATCCCGCGCTTATCCGGCAGGAGCGCGCCGCGTTGAGCCATGGTGCGCTCCTGCTTGCGCCGCTCTACGACCGCGAGGCCATTGCACAGACGCTGCAAAGCGACCCGCTCACGCTCGACCTGATAGGCATTCTCATCACCGGCACTATCACGGCCCTGCTGCTGGCGTTGCTGGGCAACTGGCTGGCCTCGTGGATCAGCGTGCAATCTCGTCAGACCTCGTTCGCCGCGCTGCGCGCCATCGGCACGACGCCGGAACAGATCATGCGTGTGCTGGCCTGGGAACAGGGCAGCCTCTACACGCTGGCGCTCATCTCTGGCCTGGTGCTGGGTCTGCTCCTGGCGGTGACTGTGGTGCCAACGCTGGTCTTCACCAGCACCACGGGCAGCCAGGGGGAAAGCACGCTCGTGTATACGCTTCAGAGCGTGCTGCCTACCCGGCTGGTCTTCTCGCCCTTGCTGCTGCTTGTCGTACTGGCGCTGCTGCTGGCATGTACGCTGGTGCTGACACTAATGATCCGTATCGTCCTGCGCCGCTCGTTGAGCCAGGCGCTGCGCTTGAATGAGGATTAAAGGGGGGAACACGTATGAGACACTCGCGCAGCTACGAAAAATGAGCCAGATATGCTAGAATAGAGAGACGATGGATATACAGGCAAAAGAAACGAAGGGCGCTCGCACCAGGCGCCAATCGCCTACTCAGCAGCCGGTGAACGATGTCATTCAACCTGGTATGTGGAATCACTGGAAGGACGAGGCTGGGCTGCCGTTGCTCCCCGATGAAGAGCCGGAGACCACCATACGCGATAGTCTCTACGACCTGATCGCGCTTGGTCCTCGCGAAGTAAAGTTGATCAGCAGCGCGCCATTTTTACGCCTGCAAAAGATTAAGCAGCTTGGGTTTGTATATCGTATCTGGCCGGGAGCGACTCACACGCGTTACGAGCACAGCATCGGCTGCTATCACCTCGCCGTCCGCGCCCTGCGCGCGTTGCTGCAGCACGGCGAGCGCGGCGGACTCTATGGTGTCTCGATCAGCAGTGTGCGTGCTTTGATCGTAGCGGTCTTGCTGCACGACATCGGCCACTATCCGTTTTCGCATGTTGTGGAGGAGCTGGGCTATCCCATCATCCTGCATGAGAAGGTCGGGCGCACGATCATCGAGAATAGCGAGATTGCCACCATTCTGGAGCGGGAGTACCATCTCTCGCCTGAGCGCGTGGCGGACTTCATCGATCCCCCGAAGTCTCGGCCACTGCCCGCCGATGACGAATTGCTGCGCGGCCTATTGAGTGGCGCGCTCGACGTGGACAAGCTTGACTACCTGCCGCGCGACGCGCGCGCCTGCAATGTACCCTATGGGGGCGTGGATGTGGCGCGCCTGCAGAGTGCCCTGCGCATCCACCCGCATAGCGAAGGGCTGCGGCGGCTGGTAGTCACGCACAAAGGTATCAGCCCGCTGCACTCGCTGTTGCATGCGCGCCAGGAGATGTTTGACAATATCTACTGGCATCACACCAATCGCGCCTTCCAGGTGATGCTGATGCGCGCGGTGCAGGAAGCGCTACTGGCCGAGACCTTAACAGCCGAGCGCCTGATGGGCCTGGATGATGCCTCGCTGCTCACGCTGCTGGCCAGCACACACATGCCAAGGTGTACACAGGCGCTCACCGCCGAACTGGAGTTGCGCCGCCCCTATAAGGATGTCCTGGAGATCAGCCGCTTTGCCGGACACATTTTTCATCGCCTGGATGCCCTCTTCTGGGATGCGCAGCGTCGCCGCCGCGTGGAGCAGGCGCTGGCCGCTGAACTGGCGCAGGCTCTGGAGGTGGAGATCGCCGACTACGAGATATTGCTGGATATCCCGCGCTCAGTGAAATGGGAAATGGATGTGTGGGTCTCGTTTGCCAATCCGCCGGTCGGCATGGAGCCCCTGGTAACCTGGGTGCAGGCCACAGGGCTACAGCCTGATGATCTGGCGCGCTACGAACTCCACCAGTGCCGCATTCGCGTTATGGTGCCCGAACACCTGCGCGCGCTGCTGCGCGCTCACAGCCACGATGTGCTGCTGCCACTCTTGGAGAAGTTGGTCGAGATGTGATGTATTACCCTTACTACTCTGTTAAACTTCAATCGACAGGGGGCGGCTCACCTGTCGATTGAAGTAAGGCCTCTCCTTTGTGTGTGCCACCTCGCCTCCTATACAGGAGAGAGAATCACGACGGGGATCTCACGGCTCACCTTTTTCGGGTAGTCCATATAGCGGGGAAACATCGCTACGAGTAACAGCCAGAGGCGAGCACGCTCCTCCGGTGTTGCCGTTGTGGCAGTCGCAGGAATTGTTTGGCGTCCTATCTGCACTTCTGCGCGCGGATTGGTTTTCAAGTTGAACCACCATGCGGGATGAACAGGAGAGCCTCCAGCAGATCCCACAATGATCCAGCGTGTGCCATCAACGAGATACAACACAGGATTCGTGCGTTTCTTGCCGCTCTTGCGGCCAGTCGTCGTGAGCAACAAGATAGGGCTTTTACCCATACGGCCTCCCATGGCGCCACCAGAGAGACGATAGAGAGAGGTTTGCGCTCCAGTGAAGAGACGTTCCAGCGCTTTTGCTGCTCGTGAGGGACGCGGTTTTTGTTCTGAATTCGTTGACATCGTTGTTGCTCCTCTCATACTGGGCAGTGTTATTTACGTTTCTCTTTGTGTTGATACATCATTCTGACGGCCTTCTCGTGCAGGCGCTGGGCGGGACGGTAATCGGCATCGACCTGCATGGCATGATTGGCGATTCTGGCGGACTCGCGGTAGCGAGCGAGGCGATAGAGGGTATCGGCCTTGATCGTCCAGAAGCGCGCGTTGTGCGGGTCTAGCTCCAGCACATGTTCAATGGCTTCGGCGGCCTCTTCAAAGCGTCCCAGTCCGCGCAAGGCCCGCATGTGCATCTCCCAGGCCAGCAGATCGTCGGGCGTGAGGCGCACGAGTTCTCCGGTGATCTGCTGAAGCGGCTCGTGTT
>JALYVR010000243.1 GCA_030853145.1 Chloroflexota bacterium
GAGACAAGCTGCTCCTCGCTGACCAGGTTTGGCAGTAGCGCGCTCTCGGCAGGCTGCACAAATTGCGCGATACACGACTCGACGAATTGCACGACGAACACGATCCACAGCGACTCCCTGGAATGCACCAGGAGCAGCGGCAGCAGACCGAGGGCCAGCAGCAGGTTGCTGATAATCATAGTCCAGCGGCGGTCCCAGCGATCCACGAAGACGCCGGCCAGCGAGCTGAGCAAGAGCATGGGAACAAACCCGGTGATCAGCGTGATGCTTGTGGCCAGGGCCGAGCCTGTAAGCACGTATACATAGACGGGCAGCCCGATCAGCAGCAGCCAGTCGCCAGTGTTAGAGATCAGCCCGCCAAACAGCAGCAGGGCAAAGTTGCGCTGTCGCAATGTAGCAATCATGGTGGAAGCCCTCCGTAATGCTCTGTCACGCTGCAATCGACGACCTATGTGTAGTAGCGCCCCTCGCGGGCGCCATGTTCCAAGCCGGCGAATGCAGTGTAACAGAGTAATAAGGACGCGATTGGTTGCATCCGCGCCCTTGCGCTATCATCTATCTTCGTGGATGCTTAACACCTTGAGGGTATCGCGCTGGAGAATCACATCGAGGCGCGTGTGCTCTGCCAGGCTCTGGAAGCTGCTTATGAGCGCCGGCTGCCCCTCATGCTCAATGTCGTTTCCGGGGAGCCATTGTATGCGTGGATGCCTATGCCAGAATTGTCGCGCCTCGCTAAGATCGAGCGTTAGGTGCGGCAGTGGATTAATATCTTCTGCGGAACAGCAAGGACATAGTATGTAGGTAGAGTGGTAGGCCAGGGCTCCTGCCAGGCGATATTCTTCTGGGATATCCTGGGGTACACATATCACTGCCTGTGCCAGGCTGCCACAACTACCGCAAGTGACCCGGCCCGTATTAATGGCCTGCCAGTAGTAGTCTCCTAGCCAGGCTAGTTGGTGTGCCAGGATGCACCTGGGGCTTTTCAGCGTGTTCCCCGCAGGTAAAGGGGTGTAAGCAATATGCCAGCAATGAGGGCAGAAAAACCCGGTGCTATGCTCCTGGGGATTGTCATATTTGGTAAGCCGACCTTTGCCGCACATGGGACACCAGATGCGCGTCTCCTGTTGCAGTCTTTCTTCTGCTGGTACCGCCATCCCATAGGCCTCGGCCTCTTCGCTCATATGTGTGGTAATCACACGGCGCAGGGCCAGTTTGCCGCGATGCAGTCGCTGCACGAGCGCGTCCTCGCTCAGTCCCAGGCGCGCGGCGATCTCGGCGTGTGGCGATTCATGGAGATAGCGCGCGATCAGTACGTCGCGCGTCCCCGGCGAGAGCAGCGCAAGGGCGCGGTCGAGCAGCAGGGCCAGTTCGTCGCGTTCCAGTTCAATTTCGATAGCGTAGGTATCAGTCGTCAGGCTCTCAATCCTGGTCTCTGACATATCTTCGTCCTGGTCCAGGGAAACAAGGTGAGATAGGTCGCGACCCCGCCTGCTGGCCCAGCGCATGCACACATTGCGCGCGATGGCCGAGAGCCACTTTGCCTGCTGGCTGGGGTCATCGTGATCTTGCAGTTTATGGAAATTTTTCCAGGCCTCCAGCAGTGTCTCCTGCGCCAGGTCCTCGGCGGCGTCTATATTGCCTGTCAGCCGCGCACAGAGCCGCACCAGCCGTGCGCGCTCAAGTGGCAGCAAGCTTTCAAGCGTATTGATGGCCCCGCTAGATGAGGGGATGAGCACTTCTTGTTTATATGTGGGTAACATGAGAGGTTCCTCTCCATAATTCTACCATGGCAGCATCATGTTCAGTACTTGTATATCATGGGCGGCAGCGAGAAACCTGACACGTTTTTTGGTAAGATGGTAAAATTCCCTTATACAATGGCCAGGTGAACGGGACCATTGAGAAGGAGAACGCTATGACCCAGCCTTCCTACGATGATATCGCGGAGTGGTACGACCGTTACCTGCAAGAACGACCTGTGTACTATGAGGTGATCCTGCTGAACCTGTTGGAGTTAATAGGCGTGTGCCAGGGAGAGGACATATGTGATCTGGCATGCGGGCAGGGCTGGGTCGCGCGTACACTGGCGCGACAGGGCGCGCAGGTGACGGGCCTGGACCTGGCGCCTAACCTGCTGGCACTGGCGCGACGCTCTGAAGAGCAGGAACCGCTGGGAATTGTGTATCATCAGGGCGATGCCCAGCGCGCTGACCCTCTGCGCGACAGCAGTTTTACAGGCTGTGTCTGTGTCATGGCTCTGACGAATATACCCGATCTCACTGCGGTACTTCAGACCGTGCGCCGAATTCTCAAGCCGGGCGGCTGGTTTGTCTTTGCCATTCCGCACCCCTGTTTCCAGACGCCTCACGCGCAATGGGTACACCTCCCTGACCCTGAGCATGCCATAGCCCGCCTCGTCACTGGCTATTTCGACGAACGGCACTGGTTCTCCTCTAATCCAGAGGGGGTACGTGGTCGCGTCGGCGAACATCACCGCATGCTCAGCACGTACCTCAATACGCTCAGCGCCGCCGGATTCGCCCTCGAACGCGTGATAGAACCTGGCCCATCCATCAGACAGGCCGAACTGGTGCCGGGCAACCGCGAAATTCCTACGCTTCTGATGATTCGTGCGCGCACTCCTTAACGCCAGACTCGCATAGGGACCGGGTGCGATTTTCAGAAAACAAGAGCGAAAATGTGTCCAAATCCTGTCCATTGGTACAATAGAACATCTCGCCTTTTGTACAAAGACAGCAGACGTGTGAACTCCTATACTACTTGTGTTGCCAGGAGGAAACTCTTTTTAAGAAAGGATACAGGAAGATGTTTAGTACAGGTCTGACTGAAATAGTCTTGATTGTTAAAGATGTGAAAGCCTCCGCTCGCTTTTACCGAGAAGTAGTTGGACTCATTGCGCAGCACGAAGCTGACGATCAGTGGGCATGGTTCTTTGCAGGCGAGCCCGAGAGTCTCCAGCGCCTCGCTCTTCATAAAGGCCCATTGCTGTTTGAGGAACATTCTCCATTTCCAGAAGGAGAACGGTGGGGAAGGGTTCATTACGCTTTTATTGTTCCTCATGACCGCCTTGAAGAAGCTGCGACTCATGTGCGAGCGCAAGGTGTCGACGTGTATGGACAAGTTAACTTTGATTGGATGAATGTTTTATCCTATTACTTTTATGACCTTGATGGAAATCTGCTGGAGTTCTGGTCGCCTCAGCCAACATCCTAACTGCGAGGCCGTGATAGGATGCCGCCTCGAATGGTGGGAGTTAGACGCGTGATTGGGATATTGTTGCTCAGCGCAACATAGCGCACCGAGCCATCGGGCGCGACATCCATGCGATAGAGCGTGCGGCCTGGAAATGCCTGGCGCAGTTCGGCATATTGGGCCTGGTTGCCGGCCGAGGCGTAGATCACATCGCCGCGAAGCTGGGGATCGTTGAGTGGGAAGAGCACAAAGGCATACAGCCAGTAGTTGTCTGTGACGACTATGGCGTGATGCAAGGGGGGATGATAGACCGCGGCCAGGTCCACGTGCATGCCCAGAGGCAGCCCGGTATAGTTCTGGTACAGTGCAAGTTGGCGTGGCGTGAAGTACAACAGGTTGCATGCCAGCAGACAGGCGACGAGTGCGACCGTCACCACGCTCATAGCGGGAGAGCGCCAGGGCTGGAGTGGACCGGTTGCATGCCTCATGCTCATCCACTTGCCCACTGCTTGCCGCGCCTCCAGCGCGCTCGCCCCCAGCGCCAGGATGCCGCGCGCTGTGAGGATGAGCAGGAAGGGCAGCGTCTCGAAGAGGTAGCGCGGGCCGAGATAGATGCCGTGATAGAAATAGCCGATGTACGCGCCCATCATGATCAACGTCCAGAGCAGTAGCAGCCAGTCCGCGCCGCTGGCTTTGCGGGTCAGAAACGGAATGGCGATAAAGGCCAGCGTCAGGTAAAAGGGCCAGCCAAAGAGGTCGATCGCCAGGATAGTCAGCAGCTCATCAAGGTTGACCAGTCCGGCCGCGAAGGTGTGCTGTCTATAGAAGCCCACGCCAACGCCGAAGCCCCAGTGGTCGCCCGCGAAGAACAATTGTCGTGGGGTTAGCCAGGGACTGCCTGTCAAGGCTGCGTTGAAGGCCAGCGAGAGGCCCACGAAGAGCAGAGCGACGGCGACGAAGGCCAGTGCCGGCAAGACCCAGCGCCGCCAGTCCGAGTACACCTGTCGCCACGAGAGCAGCAGCACCCCGGCCAGGATAACCGTCACGAAGAGCACGGCCACCAGATCGCGTGTCAATCCAGCCATGCCAAAGAATGCCGCCGCCACAGGCATATGCCACCAGGCCGCACCTTGCGCGAACCGCAGCAGTGCCCACAGGCCCCACACCAGGTAGAAGAGCGCGATCGCGTGGCTCAGGTAGCTTGCCGCGAGGTAGCTATAAAAGGGCGAGAGCGTGCCCAGGATCACCGCCAGGCTGGCCACGCGCTGGTCGTAGAGCCGCGCCGCGATCAGGCCTATGCCGAGCAGCGCGAGCGTGCCCAGGATAGGTTCAACAAGGTACGGCACGCCCAGCAACACGCCGGGCGCCAGTGTCAGAGCCGTGCCCGGCGCGTATTGTGCGAACCAGCGCCCATGAAACTGTATCATAAACGGTCCGGGAAATAGTTCCGCTGCTGGCGGTATCGGAACAGAGAGGTGCCCGGTCGCGTACATCTTCGCCGCGAAGAGATAGGCGCTGGCATCGAAGATATGTGGCTCACCGTTGTACTGCACTACCGCGATCCAGACCACATAGAGCAAGGATAGGCCCAGAATGACAAGCGCAACCGGATGCAGCGCCCTCGTCAACGCTCGCCATATCCGACCCCGTAACCCACCGCTGGCCCGGCCGATTTCGTGGAGGGGCGCCGCTGGCCTGCGCCTTGTAAGCCTGCGCTCATCATGTCCTACGCCATCCATCCAAAACCTCTTCCTCACAACAGCTACCAAGGCCTCGCCCAGCATCACCACCAGCAGCACCAGCACAGCCGCGAGCAGTGTGCGGGCCACGGTATCGATGACCTCCGCCGCGAAGGGAGTGGCGTCCACAGGAAAAAACGTGCTCGCCACCGGAAGATTATTCCCTACTCTTGGGACGGAGCGCGTCACCGCGATGTGCCGGTCGTTGCGGTCAATGGTAATATGCAGGATGCTGCCGTCCGCCGCGACAAGGTTCAGGGTGCGGGGAGTTTCGGGGCGCTGAAGTAGTAGGCTTATGTGCAGTGTGCTGGCAGGCGGTAGCGCGATACTGGCGCCGTTCGCGGGCCAGTCGCTTTGCGCGCGCAGACGGCCATCGGCCCATATCTCTGTAGCGCGCCAGCGGCTCGTGCCATCCAGATCGCGCATCCAGGATTGGAAGATGTAATAGGGCGACGTGGCCTCCTGGTGCAGATAGCTTGTATCGAGCGAGAGGTTGTTGGTGCTATCGGTGCCATCAAGTTGATACTCGTGGATGTTTGGATCGTACCAGGCAAACTGTAACGTCGTGAGAGCCGCGGTTGCGCCAAGAGAGGTAGTTGTACCGTCAGCATTGAGCGTCGCCGCGCCGTTGCGCACATCAATTTCCAATGGTAAGGTGACCTGATAGCACAGCGCATCGACCGCCAGCAAGAGCACTGCCAGCGCCGTCAGTATAATGCACCTGCGAAGCAGGCCAGAGTGCAGCCAGTTCACGCTTTTCTTTGCCTCAGCGCCTCATACAGCACAATACTGCCGGCCACGGCGGCATTTAACGAGTTGATGTTCCCATGCATAGGGAGGCGAATAAGCAGGTCACAGTGCTCGCGAACCAGGCGACTGATGCCTTTGCCTTCGTTGCCCACGACCAGTGCCAGTCCGCCGGTAAGATCGGCCTGATAGTAGAGCTGCCTGGCCTCCCCGGCCAGCCCGATGACCCAGATATTCTGCTTCTTCAGCGCGTCGATGCTGCGTGTAATGTTCGTTTCCTGGGCGATCAGCAAGTACTCGGTGGCGCCTGCTGAAGTCTTGACGACGGCTGGGGTGATCTCGGCGGCGCGATGCTCTGGAATGATCACGCCGTGGATGCCCGCGGCCTCCGCGCTGCGCAGCAGCGAACCCAGGTTATTGATGTCCTGGATAGTATCCAGGATGAGCAAGAAAGGGGCTTCATTTTTACGTGCGGCATAGGCCAGCATCTCTGCAATCGTGGCATATCTTCGCGCATCGACGATGGCCAGGCAGCCCTGGTGGACGGCTCCGTGGCTCAACTGGTCAAGTCGCGAGCGCGGCACTGTCTCTATGGGAATGTGCTGCTGTTCCGCCTCCTGCAGAATTGTGGCCATTGGCGGTGTCGGCGCCTCACGTTGGCCCTCTGCCAGCAAGATACGCTTGACCGGGCGCGCCGAGCGCAGGGTTTCTAAGATAGGATTGCGACCCCAGATATAATCGGGCATGGGGACCTCTCATATATGGTTTTTACGGGGGCGATCCTTGCCAGGCTGCCCACCCGCTTGAGAGTATAGCACAAATGTATAGGGGTGCGGCACACAAATCCAGGCGTGTGTACCTCATCCCTGCGCGTTTGTGCTTTCCTGGGCAGAAGAAAACAAGCCAAACAGCTCGCGGACGGGCGCGAAGCTCCTGCGATGGTGCGGGGTGGCCCCGTATGCCTGCAAGGCAGCCAGATGGGCCTGGGTCCCATAGCCTTTGTGCCGGGCGAACCCGTAGGCGGGATAGTGCTCGTGGAGTTCCAGCATCAGGTGGTCGCGCGTGACCTTGGCGATGATCGAGGCGGCGGCGATGGAGAGGCAGCGCGCGTCTCCCTTGATGATAGATCGCTGCGGCAAGGAGATATCGGGCAGGAGCAGGGCATCGAGCAGCAAGGCATCGGGGGCAAGCGTCAGTTGAGCCAGGGCGGAGCGCATGGCATGTTTGGTAGCCTGCAAAATATTGCGCTCGTCGATGAGTTCAACGGAGCCGATGCCCACGCCCACCGCCAGCGCCTCTTGCATGATGACCGTGTAGAGGCGCTCTCGTTGCTGCGCCGTCATCTGCTTAGAATCGCGTACCCCCACGAAGCAAGGCCAGTGTTCCTCGTCGAGCGGCAAAATGACGGCCGCGGCCACCACAGGGCCGGCCAGGCAGCCGCGCCCTGCCTCATCCAGCCCGGCAATAGCATGATAGCCCTGTAACAACAGGGC
>JALYVR010000244.1 GCA_030853145.1 Chloroflexota bacterium
GACATATACAGTCCCATTTCCTACTAACGGGAAGTCCAGTGGTGAATCATCGGCAGAACGATGAGGCAATTGCGCCTGCCAGATCAGCATACCGGTGCTGGCATCAATCTTCTGTAAGTGGCCAGAGGTAGCAATATAGAGCGAGTGCGGCACAGTCTGGGTACTGACCTGGATACTCGGCTTCTGACCTTGAGGGCCGCGCTTGCTCAGACCAAAGACTGCCAGCATGCTCCCCACGAGCAAAAATACGCAGAACACCGCAGCCAGCAGAGCCAGGCCGCGCTCCCACTGACGGCGGCGCGTTCCTTTGGCCCTTGATCCAACATGTGGAACAGGCGCTTGCGTGAGATCAGCAGGCGAAGGTCCATGGCCTGCTGGCGACTGAGCGGACCCCTCGAACAACTGTGCCTGTCGCATCTCTAACAATCGCTGGCGCACAGCGGCCAGAGCCAGGGCTTTTTGTTGTGGGTCAGGTTCGGCCGCGCTGAGTTCAGAGATGCCGTGAGACTGGCGCAGGAAGGCCAGCATCTCTGCATTTTGTGGGTCCATTTCGGCTGGTACAAGATCATCAAAAGGCTGCATCACACAGGCCCCCCTTGTTGACGTGTATAAATAGTGCGCAACTGGCGTAGAATACGCACAACCATCTTGCGCACGCTTCCTTCAGACTTATCAAGCATGGTCGCGATTTCGGCAAAACGCAGGCCATTGCCATAGCGCAGGCATACCACCTGCTGCTGCAATGCTGGCAACTGCCTGAGGGCTGCGTGTAGCCGTTCATGTGTTTCGCAGAGGAGGAGATGTTCCTCGGGCGTCAGCGAGGAATCCTGTGTCTCCAGCGCCTGTTCCAAAGGCAAAAGCACCGCGCGCGCGTTGTGACGATAACGATCAATAATCCGACGTTGGGCCACGTTCTGCAACCAGGCACGTTGCTGTTGCTCTCCCAGATCAGCCAGATTGCCGTACTTAAATGCGCTGGTAAAGACCTCTTGCAGCAGATCTTCCGCGTCCTGCGGCTGCCCCACTCTGCGATAAATATAGCTATACATTGTCGCGGCGTGCAGGTCGTAGAGCGTAAGCTCCGCAAAATCGTCCCGCGCCGTAGACGGTATCACTCTTTGCATCGCCATCCTTTTCTTCAGAAGATTTTCCAGGTTTCATCTCATACATCGTTCATGGCGCCAAAACGCGGCACCTGCCGGCGTTGTAGAGAGTTCTTCCGCCGAAGTTGGCATCATTGAACTCACAGGTCGCTCTCTGAATGCTCAGGCTCAGGGGTGTAGAACAGAATGTATTAATGAACTGATGCCTGGTTACTATCGCATACCCCTGCAAACCTCTCTGCGCAGCGACATGCTCCGCTTCGATCTGGTTCCTGAGACGTGCAACCTCACTTGTGTGTTCAGCCATGAGCCAATTTCCTCCATCTGCCTTCTAAAATCGCGCATAGACACAGTTTTTCCCTACGGGATCGCCTGAATATGCATACTTGCCTATTGAAGTGTATGTCTGGATCGTGGTAAGATCAAGGAACAGTTTGTTCCTGCACGAGAACATAATGTTACCAAGCGAGGGTTTTTACGGCAGAGGAGGGTGAAGTATAGCAACAGGTAAAACATACACATTAGCACTGAGTAGTAACGCCTTTGGAAAGTTAGTCAAATCTTTCCGAGAACAGCGGGGATGGTCGCAAGGGGAACTTGCGGAAAGATGGGGTTATACGAGAGAATATGTCTCATTAGTGGAACGCGGGAAGCGCAAAATAGATAAACAGGAGCAGATTGATCGTCTCGCCGACATCCTAGAAATACCTGCTGAGCGATTAGAGGCCATTGGCAAAATGTTACCCCGCCGCGCTCTCGCCAAAAACCCCTCGGAGGCCGATGATATTCTCCTGCAAACACTCCTTGAACCTTCATTAGCCACGGTGAAACTTTCCTGGCTCCTCTGGCTGGCAGACGGAGTGAACATTCCGATCACCGAGCACCTGATCCATCTGATTGCGAAGTTAGATGATGCCTTAACGAAGCATCATGGTGAGTTCCTCAAGCCTGCACAACGAGTTCTCGCTTATGCGCAGGAAATGATGGGCAAAATTGCCTTCGACCAGTTACGCTATACAGATGCAAACGGGCATTTTCAAGAGATGCTCGCATTAGGTGAGGAACTCAAAGATCCGGACATCATAGTGCTCTCTCACATCCACCTTGCGGATATTCTCCGTAAGCGTGGCCGCTATGAAACAGCCATTCATCTTCTTCATGCAACTCGCCCTATGGCTGATACTGCCAGCTTGTATGTGCAGGGCATACGCTGGCAAATCCTGGCGCGCGCACACGCAGCGTATGGATATATCGATCCATTTCTAGAAGCTATTGATGCGGCCCAAACTATCGCCATCGGCACTAGAGAAACGCTAGATACGCTCTGTAATCAGTTCAGCCTTGTTGAAGTCCTCCAGGAGCGCGCCCAAGGATACACCTTGTTATGGCAACCGCAGAAGGCCCTGGACATCTATCCTGAAACAGACAGGCTCAGCCCATTTCGTCCATTGCGCAATCTCGGCTCCTATACCATTATCAAGGCACAAGCGCATACCTACAGCGGCGACATTGATACCGGGGTGAATTTAGCTCTCAAGGGTCTTGAACTGGCGAAGGGATACCAATCGAAGCGCCATGTGAGCCGGGTTCGGGGAATGTATGAACGACTCCATGTGACCTCATTAGGCAAACATCCCCGCATGTATGATCTGAAAGAAGCGCTTATGAGTGTGTGAGATTGGCTTGTTTGCCTTAACAATGGCGCAACAGCAGTACCACTGGAGCGAGGCATGTGAAACCTACCTGGTTGATCCCTGTCGTCATGATGAGCCGCCCGATCCCGCCTTCGTCCCACCACAGTATCAACAGCCGCCGGGCTTACTGACCCAGCTCCTGGCGAGAGGTATCGATCCAGGCGAGATCACCCATCTTATCATCACTCATACCCACATTGATCACTATGCTGGCGTGACATGCGAATACAAGGGCCAGGTTGTTCCATGCTTTCCCAATGCACGCTGTTTGCTGAATCAGGCGGATTGGGAGATGACTGCGCTGCAACACGCACTTCTTGATCCTACTTCTCTAGAGAGTCGCACACTGGGAGTGCTTTGGAAAGCAGGGATGCTAGAAATCATCGAGGGGAATGTTGATCTCCTCCCTCATGTGCAAATATGGCAGCCCCTGGCGAGACACGCGGTCACCAGATCGTTCGAGTGTACGCACAAAGCCAGACGCTCTCCTGTGTCGGGGACCTGTACCATCACTGGATTGAAATAGAGCATCCTACCTGGATGACCAGGTGGAGCGACTATGCAACCAAGCTACACAGCCGCCAGAGGCTTATGGAACAGCTCAAAGATGAACAGGCACTTCTTGTGGCGGCTCATGTTCCCATAGGATGCGTAGAACAGACTCCTTTCGGGCCAAAGTGGAGAGAACTGGATACCTGCGGGTAAGCAAGAAGCAGCACGATGCAAGCGGAAGATATTGAAGCATATCTAGCCGAACTTGACCAGGAGTTGCAGCAACGCGGTATTCAACAGACTATCCGCATTCTTCTCATCGGTGGAGCATTTATGCTCACGCAGCTCCATAACAGGCCCAGTACGAGCGATGTGGATATCCTGTTTCAAGGTGACGTTGATCCGATGACTTCCCCTCTCTATCCATCTTTCAAAATGGCCGTACGAGCAGTCGCGAAGAGGCATCAGATGCCATCGAACTGGCTCAATGATCTCGTTGGGGATTTTCTGCAAGGGGAGAGCCGCATCCCTGAAGGAATCGTATGGCGGCAATATACCGTTCTCGTTGTCTCTATCCCACCACAGGAGTATATCCTCGCCTTAAAACTGCTGGCTGGTCGTCAGAAAGATCGGGACGATATTGAGGCGCTCTGCCAACAGTTGCACATTCAGACAGCACACCAGGCACAGCAGATCATTGATCGCTATATCCCGAATAAGCAGCTCCAACAGGTAAGCGATGTTGCTAAAACCCTCGATAGCCTTTTCCCATGACCCCGCCTGTGTGATACAATAGATCCAAAGAAGCATGCAGGATCAGAGGATGCCATGAAATCGATAGAGACGCTTCAAACTATGGCTCTCACCTATCAGGAAATTTGCCAGGGGGAAAGGCCATGGGTTGCCCTGGGCAACTTCATGAACGACTGGTTCGATTACGCGAAAGAGAAGCGCGAGCATCTGGTGGCTGATCCACTCGTTCTCTCAGAGACCTCTGGCTCAGAGATGAAACGCTGGGCGGTCTTCTGCGCTGCGTCGGTCGAATGGCTCTGCGAACGTGCAGGCATTCCCTGTCCTTCCTGGGCTTTAGACCCGCTGTATACCTTGCCTGAGCCCTGGTTTGACACGCCTTATGCCAACAAACCTCACGTACGAACACACCTCATCGAAAAGACCCCGGAGCCCTTCAAGAAACGGAATATCTACTGCGGCAATCGGATGTTCGCCAATAAGTACGAGTTGGCAGAGCAGTTTCGCCGTCGTACAGCATAGCTTTGTGTTGCTGCACCTCAAATATCACATGTCCTTCACCCCTTCCAGGAAGAGACATTGATTGCCTCAGTCTAACCGGTCCACGAAGATATCGATCTGCCTCAGAATACACACAATGTTATAGGCTTCTTCGTCCGGCACGAAGCGTGCTACCTGCTCGGTGAGGATGTGCAGCGCGTGCCGGCAAATGGACAATTCGCGGGGGAACTGCTGCTCTACCAGGACGCGGACGGCTTCGCTGACAAGGATACCCTTGTATTGTCCGCCTCGTTCCAGAATGCAGGCCAGGTGGAGCATCAAGCCTGCCAGCACGTCCAGGTCGAAGGTCTCGCCGACCTCGACCTCGATCAGCTCGATCATGCGGTCGATCAGGGGCATCACGCGGACCGGGTTGAGGAACAGCAGGCGCTGGCTAAGCGTCTGCGAAAGTTGATGCACCAGGTCCGCGCGTTGCATCAATGGTGCGACCGCGCTGGCGAGTGCCGGCGAGGGTTGTTCGCTAATAGGAGGTGCAGGGAGAGAGGCCTGCTCCAGGGAGGGCCGGAGCAGCGCGGGATCGATGAGCGTCTCGCCGAGCAAGGTCCGCAGGCGCGCCACGCCGTCGCCGAAGAGGAAGTCGGTCAGGGAAATGAACGGGTACTCTTCCAGGTGGGGATTGATGGTGCCGACGACGGCGACGACCTGGCGGTTCTCGACTATGTGCTGCACGTCCGCCTCGGTTTTGTGCGAGAGGTTGATATCCATGCAGAGAATCTCTACCCCCTGCTGCCGCAGGCCGGGCAGGTGCTCTTCGAGTAACTCCGCGATCTTGATAGCGCTGCCAAAGCCAGTCAGGCAGATAGAGAGAATGACGCGCGAAGCCTGTGCGTCCAGTGTGCCTGTTGTGCGCTCCCCGCTTTCGTTGCTGCTGGCGTGTTCGCTGACGGCACGCGAGAGGGTCAGGCTCTCGGCAAGTTGATCGAGCGTCAGGTTCCGCGAGCGCTGCGCCCGCCGCGCCGCCTCCACCACCAGCGGCGCGCTGACATCCGACACCGCTCGCACGCGTACCCCGGTTCTGCGCTGCACCAGTTCGCTCAGAGAGAGCAGCGAGACAAAATCGACGAGCAGCAGGACGCCGCCCCCCTGGTTCGCCACGCGTACCCAGTCCGCGACCCGCGTCACCAGCTCATCGGGAGATTGTTCCAGGCTCAGTTCCACCCAGCGCACGCTATTGACGCCCACCAGCGTGTTCGCCAGTTCAGCCAGTCCGGCGGCGATGCCCCGTCCATGCGCCGCTACCACTATGCCCACGGTTGGCTGCTCGCTGCTCAGAAGCATATCGGCGTTGGCGAGCAGGACCGCCAGCACATCCATTTCGCTGTCCGGCAGCCGCACATTGAGCAGAGCGCGAAACTGCGACAGCGCCACGCGCGCGACTTCATATTCAATGGGATAGGTGCGCCGCACGGACTGGATAGCCACACCCGCTATCTGGCGTCCCTGCGCGATGTGCTCCAGTGTGCTGGTCACGTGCATTGCCAACACCAGGGCGAGCTTCTCTGGCAGCACGCGCCCCAGTTGTTCCTGCGCCGATTCCACAACGACCTTGCAGGCGGCGGCGACGCGCTCATCGACCAGGTGCGGCGTCGTCTCCTGCCTCTCCTGGCTGACTTCATCGGCGAAGCGCTGGAAATAGTGCTGGATATCCAGGTGCAGCAGCCTATGTACCTCGCTCTCCGATAGGCCGCTCTCGCGCAGCGTGCTCAGATCGCTGCTGATAGTATCATACAGGTCGCGGGCCGACTCTGGCAGGCTATCGAGGCTGAGGCCGGTGGGCGTAAAGATGTGGCTGACCTCTAGCGTGTCGCGCATAGGCTCCAGCGCGCGCTGCAACTCGGCGGTGCGCAGCAAGCCACGTCGCACATGGTCGGGCAGGATATCCGGGTGGACATTCAACTCAGGCAAATTGTTGGTGCGATAGTCAAGGTAGGCGCGCGCGCAGAGAAGCTGAATATCGGTGCGCAACTGGCCGATGTTACCTGGACACTCGTAGAGCAGCAGCGCGCGCAGTATCTGTGGAGCTACATGAATGCTGGCCTCGATACTGCTGCACTCCGTCGTAAAAAAGGCCCGCACTAGCTCGTAGCGCTCCATAATCGTGCGTTCGGCCAGACCGGGGAGCGTGAGTGTCATGGGGATACGCCGTCTGAAGGTTGGCAACAGTGCCGTGTTAGGGTCTTCAGTTGTGGCCGCTAGCAGCAACAGGGAGGCCCGGCGCTCCTCGACATCGCCCAGCCGCCGGAAGCGCTCGCGGTCCATCAGGTAGAAGAGCATCTCCTGGCCTTCCGGTGGCAGGCGATGCACCTCGTCGAGAAAGAGGATGCCCCCACTAGCCTGCTCAACCAGGCCAACGCGGTCCCGCTCAGCGCCCGTGTAGGCCCCGCGTGCCACGCCGAAGAGGTGCGCCATCAGGAGTTGGGGGTTGCCGGCGTAGTCAGCACAGTTAAAGCTAATGAAGGGAGCGTCCACCGGTAGCGCCTTCAATTCCAGCGCAAAGGCGTGCATGAGCCGCGCGAACGTCGTCTTGCCAACGCCGCTTGGCCCACAGAGCAATGTGTGCAGCCCGTGCGGTGGGTAGAA
>JALYVR010000245.1 GCA_030853145.1 Chloroflexota bacterium
TCTTCTTAGGAGGCCTGTGGCTCGCCAGGCGCCAGGGAACGACAATCTATACGACATGGGCTATCGGCAATATCATCTCATTGGGGGCGCTAGCCGTTTATACGCTGTTCAAGCAGGGCTGGCGAGGCAGACGCTATCTCCCGCAATGGGGACTGGTGCGCCGGCTTGGGCGCGCCGCCCTTCAGCATCACCTGCTCAATTTGACGCTCCAGGCGCCAACGCTCATGCTGCCCGTGCTTGTCACCATCTTGCTTTCGGCGCGCATGAACGCCTGGTTCTATGTATCATGGATGATTGCGAGTTTCGTGTTCCTGATCCCCAACGCCCTGACTACCGTCCTGCACGCCATGAACGCCGCTACGCCTGCGACATTGGCGCATAAAGCACGCATGACCCTAGGCCTGGCATTCGGCACGAGCGTGCTCGCTATCTGCACATTACAGTTCATTGCACAGCAAGCACTGAGTTTATTCGGCAGCGTCTACGCGGTGCAGGCGGCCGGCAATCTACGTATTCTGTTGCTGGCCGCCTTCCCGCTCATTATCAGAACGCATTATATATCGATATGTCGCATCCAGGATAGAATAGCGCCTGCCATGTTGGGCATGCTTCCTGGCACCCTGCTTGAATTGCTGGCGGCGGCGCTCGGCGGCTATCTCGGAAGCTTATCCGGCTTAAGTACCGGCTGGGTCATGGCCATATACGTGGAGTCACTCTTCATGCTACGCACTGTCTGGCAGGCTACCCAAGCCACAGCAACCTTTTCGCTACCAGAGGCGCCGGCAACGACCTGGCTGGTGGAGACAATCCCGCTGCCTGCCGGTCCGGAGATGATCTGGCTCCTGGAGACATCTCCGCTGCCATCCATCTGCTTAGATCGCAGGGAGCGAGAGAGCAGGCACAACCGCCAGCAGAGCATGCAACAGCGCAAGAGTAGCCACGGCCCACAACGGCGTCTCAAGCCTCCACGTTTAGTGCGCTACAGCCCCTATGTGGGCGATCCATACATAGCAGACAAAAAAGAGGCATAATTCATGACTGAAGAGATACGCGGGTTAAGAATACTGATGGTGACGCCCCGCTACTTCCCCTATATGGGAGGTATCGAAACGCATGTCCACGAAGTCGGGCGGCGGCTAGCACGTCATGGAGCCGATATAACGTTACTGACAACCATGCCGTATGGTTTTCCCACGCTGTCCCACAAGCGCGACAATGTTGAAGGCATGCGGATACTCCGTGTGCGGGCGTGGCCTCGACAGCGAGACTACTATTTCGCCCCGGAGATCTATACCATGATCGCGCGTGGCAGGTGGGACCTCATCCATTGCCAGGGATGCCATACCTGTGTGCCGCCGCTGGCTCTGCTTGCGGCCAGCAGAGCCAGCATCCCCTATGTTGTCACATTTCACACGGGGGGCCACACGTCGCGCCTGCGCAGCAGCATGCGGGGCATGCAATGGCGGCTACTCCGTCCACTGCTGGCGAACGCCTCAAGGTTGATCGGCGTATCGCGCTTCGAGGCCGACTATTTTCGCGACACGCTCCATCTTCCGGCGCAACGCTTCTCCGTCATCTCCAATGGAGCAACCTTACCAGACATCCCACAGGCTCCCCAGAGAGCGGGGGCGGCTCTCACGATCATCTCAGTGGGACGGCTGGAGCGCTACAAAGGACACCAGCGCATAATCAGCGCTTTTCCAAAAATTCGCGAGCGCTACCCGGAGGCACGGCTCCTGATCTTAGGGACCGGTCCATACGAGGTCGCCTTACGCACGCTGGCGCAGCGCGCAGGGATCGCTGAATCCATGGAGATCCGCGCTATTCCAGCCGCTAACCGCCAGGAGATGGCTGAAACGCTGGCGCGCGCAGCGCTTGTGGTGTTGCTCAGCGAATATGAGGCACATCCGATAGCCGTCATGGAGGCACTGGCCCTGCAACGCCCGGTATTGGTCACGAATACATCGGGTCTGCGAGAGCTGGCGGAGCAAGGACTTGTGCAGGCGGTGGCCCTGGACAGCTCTCCACAGGAGATTGCGCAGGCGGCGCTCCAGCTCATTGAGGCACCTCCCCGACCTCAAACACAGCTCGCTTTGCCTACCTGGGACGATTGCACCAGGCAGGTAGAGGCGATCTACAGTATGGTTACCAGGAGGGGGCAATGCGCATCTTAATGCTGGCGCAATTCTACCCACCAATCATAGGTGGGGAAGAGCGGCATGTACGCAACCTCAGCATCGAACTGGCAGCACGCGGTCACCATGTAGCCGTCGCGACACTCTGGCACGAGGGTATGGCAGAGGTAGAGGTCGAGCAGGGCGTGCGTATCTATCGCATACGCGGGTCGATGCAGCGCGCGGCGCGCCTTTTTAGCGAAGAGGGACGACAACATGCGCCACCCTTCCCCGATCCGGAAGTAGTATGGGCGCTACAGGGCATCATCAGGCGCGAACGACCCGCGATCATTCACGCGCACAACTGGATCGTTCACTCTTTTCTGCCGCTCAAAGCATGGAGCCGCGCCAAACTCGTGGTCACCCTGCATGACTATAGCCTCCTCTGCGCCATCAAGAGGCTGATGTATCAGAACGCGATATGCATAGGTCCCGGTCTCAGGAAATGTCTGGCCTGCGCCGGCGCACATTATGGACGCGCCAAGGGTAGCGGCACAACGCTGGGCAACGCCCTCTCAGGTGCGCTAGAGCAGAGAATGGTAGATATGTTCCTCCCAGTAAGCCAGGCGGTGGCCGAAGGCACGCAACTGGCTCAACATAAACTGGCTTACCGCGTCATCCCGAACTTCGTCCCAGATACGCTAGAGGCGGCCGATGATGCCACGCATCCCCTCCTGGAGCAGCTCCCCCAGGAAAACTACCTGCTTTTCGTGGGCGACATTGTGCGTGATAAGGGCGTGGAAGTGCTATTTGAGGCCTACAATGAGATGCACAACACCATACCACTTGTGCTTATAGGACGGCCTGGCGAACGTCTTTCCATAGATACACCTGAAAATACCGTGAATTTACGAAGCTGGCCTCATGAAGCCGTCATGGGCGCCTGGAGGCGCTGTACTATCGGCCTGGCCCCCTCTATATGGGCTGATCCCTGCCCGACCGTCGCTATGGAGGCCATGGCCATGGGCAGGCCGGTGATCGCTTCGCGCATCGGTGGACTTGCAGATATCATTAGCGACGGTCAAACGGGCTTTCTTGTGACACCAGGCGACCCACGCGCTCTGCGGGCAGCCATCCAATGCTTACTGGATGATCCGGCGCGCAGAGAGCACATGGGCTACCTGGCAAAGCAAAGAGTTGCTCAATTCCAGGCACGAACAGTCGTGCCGCGTATCGAGCAGGTTTATGAGGAGGTACAGCGGCAATGAAGCTCAGCGTCTCTCAACTCTCTCCTGCATATCATAAGCTTCCGTTATGGATACAGCATCTCCTCAACGCTACGCTTCAGCGAGCACAGGATACTCACCCGGAGCAGTACAGCGCCGGTAGCCAGGCCGCAACCAGAGTCCGGTCTCTCACCTGGCGCTGGTTGTCACTCCTGGCGCTGACACATGCGCTGGGAATGCTCCTCGTGGCCTATGCTTTCACGCGTTCGCGCTCTGGAGGCTCAGACCTGACGACTTTTTTCCTGGCAGGTGTGCTGCTCATCTTTCTACCAACCGCCGCGCGACTTCTCACAGCGGTAGCATCACGATCTGAACGTATCGCGCTCCTTTGCCTGGCCGGATTGAGCTACTACCTGGTAAAGGTGCTGACCAGCCCACTCTACTTTGCCTTCTTCGACGAATTTTTACACTGGCGTACAGCGGATGATATCGCCAGCAGCCAGCACCTCTTTCACACAAATGCCCTGCTTCCGGTCAGTCCCTATTATCCTGGACTGGAAATAGTGACCAATGCCTTGAGCACTCTCAGCGGACTGGATAGCTTTTATTCAGGGCTGATCATCATCGGCATGGCGCGTCTGATGATGATAGTAGCCCTTTTCCTGCTCAATGAACACCTGCTCAAGTCTCCCCGCGCGGCAGGGATCGCCAGCATTCTTTACATGGCCAACCCCCATTTTCTGCTATTTGACGCGCAATATGGCTATGAATCGTTAGCCCTACCGCTGATTACATGCGCGCTGGTCATCATGGCGCCACAGCAGAGCATCACGGTCCGCCTGACGCGCCTGGAGCCTCTACTGCCATTCGTCAAGTTTGCAGCGCTGCAACGTAGAGGGTTGAACAGCCGCCTGCTCTGGATGACACTGGCAGCCTGGATCATTGTGGGCGCGGTCGTTCTGACACACCATGTAACGGACTTTTTCTTTGATGGACTATTGATCGCCTGGCTGGTGATGTACGCCTGCGTGCGCCTTACGCCCCTGCGGCGCACGCCCCTGGCATGGACGGCGCTGTTCGCGCTGTGCGCATCTATTATCAGTAGCGCATGGGTTGGCAATCCAGTTGTGACATACCTCTCCTCGTTTTTTGGAGAGGCGCTGAACGAGCTTGGGCAGGTACTGACCGGTACTGGACCGGCGCGGCAGCTCTTCGTCACATACTCCGGCCAGCCTACGCCTCTATGGGAACGCATCGTCACGATCTCATCGACGGGCATGATTCTGCTCTGTCTCCCCTTCGGTCTACTCTGTTTCTGGCAGCGGTACCGTTCTCACATGCTCTGCGTTACTTTCGGTCTCATCTCGCTCTGCTATCCGCTCAGTCAGGTCTTTCGCTTTACCAACGCCGGCGCCGAACTGACAGACCGCGCGGCCGCATTTCTCTTTATCCCGCTGACTACCATGCTGGCAATCTTCATCGTCCAGTTCTGGCCCCTCCAACAGTTGAGCCGCAAGAAAATGCTGGCCATCAGTGTCGCCCTGACAGTTGTCTTTTTGGGAGGCACGCTCCTCGGCACAGGCCCCGCCTCAGCGCTCTTACCGGGTCCCTATGAAGCCATCGCCGACTCACGTTCTATCGAACCCGAAGGCATACAGGCAGCGCTCTGGGCGCATGGATATCTGGCGGCCGGCAATCGCATCGCCACCGATCGCATCAATCAAATCTTGATGGGTACCTACGGGGATCAATATATCGTGAGCACAGCCCAGGATAACATAGATGTCTCGCCCGTTTTCTTATCGGCGCACCTTTCCTCCGACGATATCGCCATCCTGCGGCAAGGGGCCGTGCGCTATCTTGTCGTTGACCTACGCCTGACCCAATCACTGCCGGTATTAGGCTTTTATTACGAGCAAGGAGAACCTGGAGGCCTGCGCCACACCATCCCTATCAGCGCGCAAGACCTGACAAAATTTAGCACGACACCGCGCATCAATAGAGTGTTTGACAGCGGAGATATCGTGATCTATGACGTAGGAGGACTCATCCATGCGCCTGAGAAATCTTGATCTACTTATGGCAACGGGTATCGCGGCAATGAATGTGGCATGGGCACTTCTTCCAGGGCATATCCCTGTGATAAGTATCATGCTTGCATTACCTCTGGTCCTCATATTACCAGGCTATACGTTGACTGAAGTGCTGTTTCATGCTCGATTTTCTGATATTTTTCAGCGTCTGCTTTTTAGTATCGGGTTGAGCATGGCAGTGGCTATCATCACCGGCTTCATGCTCAATCTGTTACCCGTTGGCTTACAGGCACTCTCATGGGCGGTATCGCTCAGCCTCTTCACGACGATTTTTTCTCTCCTGGCGGCGCGCTTGCGCCAGAAAAGCTCAATGCCCAGGACAGCACGCCCCTGGCCGCGCATTGCCATGCATGAATATATCCTGCTTGGATTGGCTACTACTGTAACCATCTTCTCTCTCCAATACGCCGCTACCGGGGTCACTCAGCAGCCGCATCCTGGCTTTACGCAGTTGTGGATGCTCCCGGTGCTCCAGGCAGGCAGTAGCTGCGCCATCAACCTGGGGATACGCAGCTTTGAAACAACCCCCGTTACCTATAGCATCACCATAACCGCCAATGGCACAACGATCTCTCGCTCGTCGCCTATCGTCCTGGCTCCACAACAGGGGTGGCAGCGGGTAGTACCCGTAACGCTCCATACTGGAGGTGAGGTCTACCTGCAAGCACAACTTTACCGGTCAGATGCGCCGGAAACTGTCTACCGGAAGGTTAACCTGCTCCTGCATCCGCTGGTCGGGAACGGCAATGCAACCGTACAACCCTGTGGAACATAGCAGTTCCTACCTCTTGCTGGCAAACGGCGCTAGCCCGCCGGGTATACCTTGGAGTAGGAACTCGCCACGCCTGCTAACGAGTAGCCCTGCACACGGTACCAGACGGAGCCTGAAGGCCTGGATGTATCACTCCAGGGGGTATTATTATCGGTAGCGCACCTATCGCAGACCATGGTCCACGGTCCAGCAGCGCCCGCTACCGAGCGTTCCACGCTATAGGTATACGCGCCGACAGTTCCACGCCACTCAATGCGCTTTCCGCTGATAGAGGTGATGGTGGGCGCATCAGGAAGGAGCATGGCCGGAACTGCGAGACCGCGCATGGTATAGGCATGAGCAGTCAGGAGGGCGACGCGAGTTCGCATCTGGGACGTGTCGCCTGGATAATGCAAGGTGTAGTGTTCATTGTGAGGCACGAAGCCATGGCTATCATCATGCGGAAACAGTGACCAGTAGAGATCACCGGCGGCAGCACTGTTTTCCAGCGCAGGCAAGAAATGGCCGAGCGCATCTCCGTCATTGGTGTTCCAATCATACTCATCAGCAATAAAGACCTTGTTGGCCGCTTGCGCCTGGCTCACCTCCGTTTGGAACGCGGAAATAGTGGGAGGATAGTAGTGTCCAGAATAGATATCAACCTCATTGATGTGCAGATCGGGCAAGAAGTTTGCCGTCTCAGAGGCCTGTTCATAATTTCCATCTACCAGCAGATGATGCGTATCCTGGCCTTTGATATACGTGGCGATTTTCTGCACCCAGGTAGAGGGCGCCGATAATTCGTTGCCGGTCTCCCAGGCAAGGATGGTGGGGTCATCTTTGTAGGCAATACCATTATACCTGTTCACGTGGTTCAAGATGACACTGATATAGGCTTCGAAATCACCAATCACCTGCGGGTTAGAATAAAACAACTTCTCATTAGAGAGACCGCGCCAGGTAGTAAAGGTATGTTTGCCACCATGGTAATAG
>JALYVR010000246.1 GCA_030853145.1 Chloroflexota bacterium
ATATCAGTAATGTACCTGAGGATTTCTCGCAGGTGCTCCAGGTTGGCCTCGGTGTGCCGTATAGCTTCAAGGGCATGGTCCAGATCCCGATCTACCAAACCCTGTTCCTGGTTCACGCTCTTTCCCTCTCAATTTTCACTGAAACTGGGCCAGGATGCCTCGCGCTTCTAGCGCGGGGAGGAATGGCCCGCTTCTGATCCATAACTATAGCCATCTGCCCGTTGCACCAGCGCGCAGTATTTGGCGTTGATCCCGTCGATCTTGCCCACCCGGAAGGAGCCAGTCGTACGCACCGCCACCCGCCCCACATGAACCCCCACTGTTTTAAGGGGCGCTGGCACCACGGCTTTCACCAGATCGCCAGTCGAAAAGCCTCGGATGCGCTTGAAGCGGGCGAGGGAACCCCTCTTGAAACCGGAGTCATTGACATTGGTACGTTGATAGCTGCCTCGTCCTTGCGCTCGGATGAGCAGAACGCGGCTGGCAGGCTGCTTGACGCCTGCCAACTCGCCCACACAGAGGCGTCGAGACAATGATCCTTCTCGATTCCAAAGCGGTCACGGTTCCAGCGGGTCCGCCCGCCGCTCCAAGTGATGATGGGCAAGCCTAAAGCACGGAGGACTTCCACCAGCGCAAAGCGGGTAGCGTTCATGATTGCCGCGTCCTTGAGCGGTGCTTTGGCCTGCACTTCGACCTCGGGATGGCCCCATTCGACCGCTGTGAAGTTCCCCTTCGCCACATTACACTTATGGCACGAGAGGGCCAAATTGCTGACGCGGTTGGACCCGCCGCGAGAACGAGGCCGAATGTGTTCCAATTCAAACGGGCCCTGCTCGCTGTGACAGTAAGCGCACCGGTGCTTGAACTTCTCCAGCATATAGGTTCTGACTTCCCAGCCGAACAAGGTGCCTCTTTGATATTCGACTCCAGCTATCTCCGGGTTGTGCAGGGCTGCGGTGTCGAACTTGACCCGCTCCACCTCGATCCGGCTGATGGGAGCCCACCGCCGCAACCGCTGCGCCCAGGTGAGCACATTGTCGATGCGTGACCGCAAAGAAGGTGGCAGCCACTCGGGTTTGCATCTGCGATTCTGGAACCGCGCGGGCCGAGAGCGCACGTTGGCGCTTCTGCGCCGACGGCGATAGCCCGCCCGTTGCTGTAAGGTAGCCCGCACTTGCTCGCCACGATGGGAGAGATTGGCCAGCATCAAGCCATGATGAACGTCGCCCTCGCTCATCTTCACCACGCGGCACAGGGCGATGCCAGTGGTCCGCGAGCCGGGGTCGATTTTCAAAACAGCCTCCTGCACGCTGGTCTTCGTTTGCAGGCGATCTTTGAGTCGAATGACAAAGGGCGCCCTGCGATGCACCACCGCTCGCCGCAGGGCAAGTAAGAGCCGAGCCCGCTTCTCTGAGCAAGGCATGAGAGGCCGATGTCGCTGATCCAGAACAAACACGGCCATAGCAGAAATCCTTTCTGTCTCTTGCGAGACCCCCTCACGGGGCTGGTGACGCATCTCGGCTGGCATGCAGAGATGACCCCTCTCGCCAAAGTTGGATGGGCTTGTTTTGCCAAACACACCGCAGAGACTCCTGCTCCACTTTTAATGCCTGGCGGCAGAGCCTGGGACTGAGGTGGCATCCCAGGGTACCATGACCCGCCCAACGCAGATCCTTCAGTTCGCTGCCTGCGCGATCAGGATCTCTGGCTAGTCATTATGGAGCTTGCACTTTCCCTCTCGGGGCGGTTGCAAGCTCCCGGCTTCGAGCCGGGAGTTCATGACAGTCTTCATGATGTCTCACGGCAAGTATACCATATCAGATGGATACAGCTAAACAGCGGCAGTCCCTTTTTCCCCGATATGTTCTTTTGACCGTTCTGATTGGTGGGAACAGCGCGTAGGAGCATTTGCGCCCTCTCCTTCACCATGCTATACTGGCGAGGAACGAACCACTACCTGAGAGAACGTTACACAGACATGATTATTTCCAGTCACGCCAACCCGCACATCAAGCAGATTCGCAGCCTGCGCCATCGACCCGAACGCGAGCATACGGGCCTCTTCTTTATCGAAGGGATTCGCATCGTGGCGGAAGCGGCTCAGATGCACGCTAAAGTCGAAACACTGGTCGTCGCGCCGCATCTGCTCAAGAGTGACTTCGCGCGCGCGATCGTTCAAGAGCAGCAGGCACGGGGCATCTCTTGTATTGAAGTGACGGCGGACGTGTTCAAGAGCCTCGCGCTGAAAGACAATCCCCAGGGGATCGGGGCCGTGGTCCGCCAACGCTGGGAGCACTTAGAAGACGTGGCACTGGCGCGCGAGCGCTGCTGGGTTGCTCTCGATGCCGCGCAGGACCCCGGCAATATCGGCACAATCATGCGTACCGGGGATGCCATTGGCAGCGCCGGCCTTATCCTGCTGGGGAACTGCGCCGACCCATATGACCCCGCCGCCCTGCGCGCCAGCATGGGGGCGGTTTTTTCTCAACGCCTCGTGAAGGCCAGCTTCACAGAGTTCACCACCTGGAAACAGCAGCATCACTACCCCGTCACCGGTACCTCCGGGGCCGCCACCCACGACTACCGCCAGGTCTCCTATCCCCAGCCCGTTATCTTGCTCATGGGCAGCGAACGCCAGGGTCTCTCAGACGAGCAACTGGCCATCTGTGACTCGATAGTAAAGATCCCTATGGTGGGCCGCAGCGATTCGCTGAACCTCGCCGTGGCGACGGGGGTCGTGCTCTACGAGATCTACTACCAGGCGCAAGCGTGAGGGAGAGCGTCACTAATTGATTGGATGAACTCTTGATTTTCATAACATGGGCAGGTCACATCAGGGCAAAATCTGGATCAAGCATGTATCGTTGTGTTGACATAGCTCCTATGCTTTCTTGACGTGTGAGTTCCTGCTATGTCACAATGAGGACGGAAACCCATAGATCGATGACTGATGGGCTTGTGTATTCTCACTCGCTGGCTCTCTATAGGGACAGATGAACGAAGAAACGTACTGGGTACCAATACTACCACCGCCACCACCGTCGCCACCCAAGAAACGGCGTGGGTGGGTGCTACTACCTGTGATGATTGTCATCGTCCTACTCCTTATAGGAATTGATGTGGGATACTTGTTCTATCAGAACGGTATACACAAGCGTGTGCAGGTTCAGAGAACACCTGGGAAGCCTACCAGCATCCAGCAGCCAACAAGAACACCGACAGTAAAACCTTATACTGCACAGGATATCCTGAACACGATGATTGCACATAATCTACTTGTGGGTAATCCACAGTACGGACTGCCTCTCAGCTACTTTTATAATGGTGGGCCGTACGATGATGCCATAAGCATCCCATTTCAGAGTTCTGTGATATGGCAAACGACTCCTTACCCAGGAGATTGTTATGAATCGTGTGCTGGATTGTGGGTGTACTCTTCATACGGTATCGCTAGCACAGTCACACATGAACTTGTGGCTGATGTAGCACAGGCTGCGCAGACTCCAATTAATGGTCCAACACGCTACCCAAGCGTCGTAGTCTATGGGCGCTGTGTGGCAGATTGGGCAGGCGGTACGACGTATGCAACGATCATCCAACAGTATTGTACGTGAAGCTTCACACCCCAATTGAATAGTGACCGGGAAAAGTATAATTACGCATCCTTCTCGCCCGCCGGTACCCCCCTCATCTAACGGCCTATGTGTAGTGGCGCTCCTTGCGGGCGCCATGTCCCAACGCGGGTGACATCTCCCGCCCGTCACGTCAATCTGGTCAGACTACTAGAGCCAGCCCTTCTGCTCGGCGAGATGCGCCGCCTCAATGCGGTTGCGCGCGCCCAGCTTCTGGATGGCTACCGAGAGGTAGTTGCGGACGGTGCCTTCGGAGAGGTAGAGCGAGGTGGCGATCTCGGCGATGCTCGCGCCGCTCGTGGCGGCGGCCAGCACCTCGCGTTCGCGTACGCTGAGGGGATTATGGCCCTCGCTGAGCGCGGCCATCGCCAAGGTGGGATCAACGACTCGCTCACCAGCGACGACGCGCCGGATAGCCGTGGCAAGCTGGGCAGAGGGAGCATCCTTGAGCAGAAAACCGACGACCCCGTTCTCCATCGCGTGGCGCAGGTAGCCAGGGCGCCCGAACGTTGTCAGGATGAGCACGCGGCACGCCGGCAACTGCGCGTGCAGCACGCCGGCGGCGGTGATACCATCGCAGCCAGGCATCTCGATGTCCAGCAAAGCTACCTCTGGTTGGGCTGCGAGTGCCGCCGCCACCACTTCATCCCCGCGCCCCACTTCGGCAACGATCTCAATATCGCCCTCCAGGGTCAGCAGAGCCGCGAGCGCGCCCCGCACCATTGCCTGATCTTCCGCCAGCAATACACGTATCATCGCTATTCATCTCTCTCTTCATCATGCCTAACAGAGGCCGCTTGCACACGCGGCGCAAATGGGGCTGCCACCGTTCTGGCCATCCCTGCATCGTGGCTCCTCTGCACCAGTGGCACAGAGACAGCGAGACGGAAGCCACCACCAGCGTCAGGACCCGCTTCACACTGTCCACCAAGCGCCGCCACACGTTCGGCAAGTCCAGGCAGACCATTTCCCCCACTACCACCATTCGGCTGGCAAGCAGATACCGGCACACCATCGCCATCGTCGATGACTTCGACACCGGCGGTGTGCCTCGCTTGCGTCACACGGATCGTGCATTGATGCGCATGGCTGTGCCGGATGACATTGGTCACGCCTTCGCGTACGGTCCACGCCAGGATCGCTTCAATCGTGGTAGGCAAGGTATCCATGATACTCTCGTCGCCTTCAAAGCGGTAGAGCATGCCGGCAGCGGCCAGGATCTCCTGCGCTCCATGCAACTGGCTTGCAAAGGTGGGCTGGCGATAGCTTCCAACGGCTTCGCGGACCTCCTGCAACGTTGTTCGCGCGACGTTCTCGACATCACCGATCTCGACAGCCGCGCGTTCTGGCGCCACAGTCATCAGGCGGCCAGCCAGCTCACTTTTGAGCGCGATGAGCGAGAGGTTGTGGCCCAGCAGATCGTGCAGGTCGCGCGCAATACGCAGCCGCTCCGTCATCACAGCTAAGCCCGCGATCTCTTCGCGCGCGGCACGCAACTCCTGGCCCGTAGTGACTAAGCGGACGACGCTGATCACTACGGCGCCAACCACAGCGATGTAGACAATCCCCGGCACAAACACAGGCCAACTGAGACCCAGGAGCCAGCCACCCACGACAGTGAGCAGCGTGAGCGCGATGACGGCCTGCACTGCGCGCGTAGTCGGCAAGCGACCGGCCACATAAGCGCTCGTAAAGATGAACGGCTCTAGCAGTTCATTCCCACGACTAATCCCATGTACCAACAGTGCCAGGACCACGCTCAACGCGAGGAAGCCAACAATCAGCAGCCACGGCGAGGCTCCCGCGCGCCCTGAAGGCGCTGACGCGGCGGTAAGGCGTTGGGCATTGCGCCATGTGGCCCACAAGTAGAGGCCAATGAAGAGCGCGATGCCTATAAGAATAATCATGAGGCGCGGCAACGGGGGATGCGCCAGCACCAGCGACGCAGTGGGGGGCACAAGAAAAGGCAACCAGATGATCCACACCAGCCACAAGAGATAGGGGCGGCTTCCAGTTTTCAAGGATGCGCGCGCCTTCTGTGGATCTCTCATGTGCGTGTGTCTCTCCTGTCTCTCATCCATACCTGCAACGCCGCTCTCGTGCCGGCTTCGCTTGCGGGCCGGTAACGTTGCCTGCCCCATTCTACAACGAAGTCGGGCGGACGTGCATCACGACCCCCAGCCTGCCTTATACCAAGTATAGCTGCATAGGCATGCGTTGCGTAGTGAAGACAATCATGAGATAGAGATGACATATGTCATATAATGAGTTATACCGGTGAGAGGCAAATCGGTTCCATCAAAGCGGGCAGTTGTGTTAGAAGAGCAAAGGGGACGCGTAATGGTTGCAGAGCCACGGCGCCAGAGAATAACTGTTGACAATTATCTAAAAATTGATCGCACAAGCGACAAGCGACACGAATATATCGACGGCTATGCGTATGCGATAGCGGGTAGGACGGTCGCGCACATGCGCATTGCAGCTAACATGTTTATGTTGTTGGATGAACAGTTAGGAGAGCAAGGACCGTGCCATGCATATTCCTCAGACATCCGTGTCCAGCTCTCCCAGGCGCGCTATGTGTATCTCGATGTGACCATTTCATGCGATGTGGCCGATTGGCGGGAGAAGGGGGAGATCGTGCGTTCGCCGCGCCTGGTAGTAGAGGTGCTTTCCCCGACGACAGAGTTGTATGACCGTGGTAAAAAGTTTACCTACTATCAGGAGTACACGAGCGTGCAAGAATATGCGTTGATCGGCTCACAGCGCCAGGTGGTTGAAGTCTTCCGGCGCACAGGAAAGAAGTGGACCTACCAGCGCTATGGGCCAGCGCATACCATCGAATTGGAAAGCCTGGATATCCAACTTCCTATTTCTGCCATCTACGCACGGGTGAGAGTTCCGATAGAAGATGATGAATATGGCCGTTGAGTATAAATAGAACGAAAAACATGCTCAGGATTTCTTCCATCTCTCAAATGCGAGGGGGTCCTTTGCGTATCCTCTCACGCGCACTCTCGACTGAATGCCATTGATCCAGATCGATCCCCCGGCGCACATCTTCTAGCCACCAGGTCATACCTGCCTCAATGTAGGGAGCGAGGAGATCAGCATCCTGCGTCGCATCATTCCCTGTGGTCATCCCGTAGTGGATAAAATCAAAGGGGAGAGAGGCCATATGCTGAGCGCGTACATATGCTACTAATTCGCGATACGCTTCTGGATCTACATTTGCATCAGCATGCCCGCCAGAAGGTAGCACGCCATCCCAACGGGCAGCACGACGCATGGGCGCATTATGTGGCAAGGTCGCTGCCACCCAGATTGGAATACGCGGCGTTTGTACGGGGGGAGGGACAAAAACGGTATCCTTCACATTGTAATAGGAACCGGCATAATTGAAAGGTCTACCGCTCCAAAGACCAGTGATAATAGCCAATGCTTCATCGGTCATTTCTGCACGTTTCTTCAGATCTGTTTCTTCGCCAAAATTATTCAACGAGAACGGCTCATTTCCGACTCCGACGCCCAGGATCATAC
>JALYVR010000247.1 GCA_030853145.1 Chloroflexota bacterium
GGTTGACGGGTATTCTGAACGAATCGGAGAAGCCCCAACCCAACAAATCGGTAGCCCCGCCACAGGCGCTACCCGCTCCACAGCAGGCACCACCCATGCCGAACATGGGAGCCATCGCGGCGGCCGAGACATCGATGATGAATCTGGTGCCACCATCCCCGCTGGCGCCACCAGCACCGGCAGCGTCACCAGCATCAACATCCTGGCTGACAGATGATGCCAGGGGGGGCAACGCGACACGCATTATCCCGCCCGATCAGATGCTCCCGGCGCCCCCACTTGCTCCACCCGCCTCCGGGCCGCTACCCCAGGCGTATCCTGCAATAGCAGCGTCTCCGGTTCAGCCCGCTTCCCCACCCCAGGTGGAGGCGCCGCCACTGGAACTGCTCAACCCGGTCCAGCAATACAGCCCATCAACCAGGGGTACGAAGGATGGGGCCGAGGAACTCTTAAGCAAGATCGCGGGATCGGCAGGTAAGGACGAGTCGCTGCAACGCGTTGCCAAGGCCGTGCTGGCCAGCACGGCCTCGCTACCGGACGGCCTGCGTATGCAAGTCGTGCAGTCTATGCAAGATATCCAGCGCTACATCGAGCATGGCCTGCTCAATCCGGCCATCGATGAGTGCCTGCGCGTGATCGATATGGCGCCGCAGTACCTGGATGTTCACCAGGTGCTCTGCGAGATCTATGTGCGCCAGGGTAAGGTGGAGCAGGCAATCACCAAGTACGCGATCCTCATTGACACCTATATCGCCAATGGCCGGACCGATGACGCCATCGAAACGTACCGGCGCATCCTGCAACTGGAGCCGAACAACCTGACCTACCGCGTGCGCCTGATCAATCTGCTCTCCTCGCAGGGCAATAAAGAAGACCTGCTGCGCGAGCGCACGATGGCCGCGGAGTCTTACCTGCGCCTGGGCTACATGGATCGCGCGCTTACCGAGCTTGAGCAGGCACTGCAAGAGAGTCCCACCAGCGTACCGACGCGCCTGAACTATGCCCTGGCCCTGCAAAAGCTGGGACGCACCCAGCAGGCCATGACCGAGTACCAGCGCGTGCTACAGGTAGACCCGCGCAACCTGGTGGCACTGGTGCGCTGGAATATATTGATGATCACAGGTACCGGTTCCAGCCGCACCACTAACCTGGAGGTGCTGACGCGCATTCGCTGGCAACTACGCGGTGAGGGCCAGCGCAAGTACGATATGGTGGTGCGCGAGTATCAGCAGGCTGGGGAGATGCAGCCCAATAACGCCGATATCCACTTCGCGCTTGGACAGATCCATCAACAGGCAGGCAATTTTGATAAGGCCGTGGATGAGTACCAGTTGGCGATGCGCGATAGTGTCGTTGAGGTGCTGGCGCGTATCAGTATGGCGCACTGCTTGCTGACCCAGGGGAAGCCAGAGTCGGCCATCCAGCAACTGGAGCAGGCGTTACAAACGGTGCGTCGCGCGCCCACGTCTATCGACCCGGCGATCTGGGCCGCGCGTCCCCGCGAGGAGGGCGAAGAGCACCAGGCGCCCGATGTCGAGATCTCGATGCTGCTGGCAAAAGCGTACCGGCGTGCCGGCAAAGAGGAGCAGATGGAGGCCGTGCTACGCCGCGTGAAGCAGGCGACAGCCTACCAGGACGAGGTGTCCTCGGAACTCGCGGAGATCTCGGCGCGCCAGGGCGACGTGGATAGCGCCCTGCAAGAGTATAGCGACCTTGTGCGCCACTACCTCAACAAACGCCAGGGCGAGAACGCGCTGAACGTCTTGAATGAGATGGTGCGCATGGCGCCACAGGACCCACGCGCGCACGCGGAACTGGCCGAGATTTACGTGAATCGCGGCCTGCTGGATGAGGGTATCGCGGAACTGCGCCTGCTGGCGGATATTCAGGCGCGGCGCGGTCAACCAACCGAGGCCTCCAAGGCTATCTGCCAGGTTGCGAACATCTATGCCGAAATGGGCAACAACGAGGATGCGCTCAGCAACTACCAGCGCAGCGTGGAACTATCTCCCAACGATATGGACCTCTTGCGCGAGGTCGTGGGCTTCTGCTCACGTATCGGGCGCACCAGGGAGGCCGCGCACTACCAGACGACCATCGCCCGGCACTACTTCGAGACCCAGCAGGTCAAGGAGTCGGTGGCGGCCCTGCAACAGTTGATCGCTATCGACCGCACCAACCTCGACGCGTACGATATGCTTGGCCAGACCTACCAGTCAGTTGGCGAGTACGAACAGGCCAGCCGCGTCTACCGGAACCTGGCTAAGATCAGGCCCGACAGCTCCATCGCACGCGAGCGCCTGGCAACCCTGCAGGAGCTGCGCTCGCGCTAGGGAAACTGTGAGGATTGCAACACACGAAAAAAGGGAACGGCCAGCTTAGCCGTTCCCTTTTTGTTACATATTTACTGACTCTGAGAACCACTTTCCGTTCCAGAATAAGGCAAACTGGAAACCCCTTAAGAAGCAGGGATTTCCCAGAGCAAGGTACCCACGTCTGCTGCAAATGCCGCAATCCGCTGCTCACTTCGCGTGTAAATCACCCCATCTGCTATGAGATAGCGATCACCCCTATCCATAGTTCTGATTTGCTGACCAGCGGAGGCATCAAGGACGAGCAAAGGGTCTTCGTAATATGCCACGGCTGGAGTCGTCATTCTCCCATTGGATCGCGCCGGTCGCGCTTTCCAGGGCCACAAACGTTATATCATTAAGAGCAAGAACCGTATCCTTTACGATCTCTACGCGGCTCTCGGCTCCTTTGTTCGAACGCCAGAGCAGCGTGCCAGTCCGGGCGTCGATGGCAAGCAGACCACCAGCAACGCTGGCAAAAAGTCTGCTGGTATGAGAGTCCAGCGCCATTTCACGAGGACGATAGGGTGAAATACTCATCATTTCGGCCTTTCGCTTTTTTCTTACAAGTACCTCACCCTCTTATTCTTTTACTGCCAAAGCTTATGGTAACAAACGCTCCTTAAGCCTTCAGAGAGGCTCACCCAACACCTTCTCTTCCCTGTATAAGCCACTGAAGTCCTTGCTCCATGACAAATGGTACCCGGCTTTGCTCAGGCTGCCAGCCCGCTTTCAAGGCCCGTTGAATGATCCAGGCTGCATATTTGGGAGTATGAAGATTAACTCTCCCTGACGGTGAGGGTATCTCATCACGATCAGGTGATATACCAGTCCGGAGCGGACCCCCGCTTACAGGATCTTCCCAGCTACGAAAAGAAACTTGCAGAGGACTGGCTTTCATCTGGAGCCGATAGGCAGTAAAATGATCATGACACTGCCATGGATTCGCTGGATCATGAGTTGCTACATAGCCTGGAACAAACTTCCAGAGATATATTTGTCTATCAACCATAATCCGCCTGAGTTTCTTTTTCATGCTGCGTCTCTTTCCAGACTGTTTACCGTGTTTACCTCCCTACTCTTCATGCCATGTCTGACGCAGCACGCGTACCCAGTTCTCGTGGGTGATCTTGCGCAGGGCCTCATCGTCATAGCCGTGCGCGGCCAGCGCCGCGATGAGTCTGGGCAGGCCCGTCACGTCGCCGATCTCGCGCGAGATGAGCGTGCCGTCGAAGTCGGAGCCGAAGCCGACGCGGTCGATGCCCAGGCGTTCAACCAGGTAATCGATGTGCCGTACCATAAAGTCGAGGGGCATATTGGCATCGAAGCCGCCATCCGGGCACGTGTCTGGCACGCTAAAGTTCAGGCCAACCATGCCATCCGAGGCCCTGATGGCGTCCAGTTGTTTATCGGTCAGGTTGCGCGTCCGGGGGCTGATGGCGTGTACATTCGAGTGTGTGGCTACCAGCGGGGCATCCGAGAGGCGGGCTACATCCCAGAAGCCCTGCTCGTTGAGGTGCGAGAGATCGAGCATGATGCCCAGGCGATTACAGGCCCGCACCAGTTCACGCCCAGCGGCGGTCAGCCCTGGACCTGTGTCGGGCGAGTGCGGGTACCTGAAGGGCACGCCATGCGCGAAGACGTTGGGGCGGCTCCAGACGATACCGAGCGAGCGCAGGCCCATATGGTAGAAGCTCTCCAGTTCGCTCAGATCGGCGCCGATTGGCTCGGCTCCTTCGAAGTGCAGCACTGCCGCAAGTATACCTTCACGCAGGCACTGCGTTAGCTCGCCGGCGCTGCGTACCACCCTGAGCTGGCTCTGCGACTCGACCTCAAGCCGGAACAGCAGATCAATCATCTCGCTTGCTACACGGCGAGCATACACGGGATCTATGGCGCCGGCCAGGGGTACCTCGTATCCTGTCTCCGTCATGGTCATGTGAGGGGGACCATGGTGTGCTTCCTCTGAGGCCTCTGGGACGAAGATCGCGAAGAAGCCACCAGCAAAGCCTCCCTCACGCGCGCGTGGCAGATCGAGGTGTCCTGTGTCGCTGCGCACAAAGAAGCTGCGCTCACACCCACGCTCTGGCAGGTACAGGTTCAGCAATACGTCGTTATGGCCATCGAAGACTGGTAAAGCTTGCATGCTCTACACCTTTTCCTTCACACTTTGAAGCTTTTCTTTTTCCTTCGCACTCTGGCTGCGAGCCACGCGCTCTTGTTCCGCCTTCTTATGGGCCGCGTCGAGGCGCTTGCGGCGGATATCCACATATGTGCGCCACGTCCTATAGATCAGCGGGCGATAGACATAATCCTGAGTAGGTAGACAGAGGCGCGAGTAGCCACTGAAGCCGCGCTTGTACTCGTACACGCCCCACATCTCCTCGCCCGGCTCCAGGATTTCGGGGATGGCGCGGAAGTCGAAGAAGCTGCACCCCTGCTCTTTAGCCCACAAGAAACAGCGATACTGCAACAGGTACGTCGGCTTCAAGTTGCGCTTGTTGTTGGAGGAGGCACCGAACATATCTACGCACCAGTCACCGAAGCGTAGCAGCATTTTAGCCGCCACGGCCTCACCTTCGTGCTCCGCCAGGTAGAGGACGCCGTGGCCCTGGCTGGCAAACTGGCGCAGCACCTCCTTATGATAGTCTTTGGATAGCACCAGGAAGTCGTCGCGCTCACTGGTGATCTTGAGTAGATCGTAGTAGCTATCGAAGTCGGCGTCGCTGACGGCCTCGCGCACGGTCACGCCCTTGCGCTCAGCGATGCGCACATTCTGCCGCCACGTCATCTTAAAGTCGGCCAGCAGTTGTTCGGGACTGGGGCGAATATCCAGCGCCCAACTACGGCGCGGATGGAGGGCATGCGGGTTATCTCTGAAGCCGAGCTGATGGAAGGCCGCGACCCAGCGCTGCATGTCAGGCATGTCGTCGGTAACGTTCGGCTCCAGGCGCAGGATCACCGCGTGCTCCTGGCGGGCCAGCTTGTGGGCGAACTCGACCAGGGCCGCAAGGGCGGGCGAGTCAGGGGCTTCGACGACGGGTCCGCGCAGGCCATACAGCCAATCGGTGCGCAGGCCAGGGACCGTTACAGGCAGAGGCACCGAGGTGACCGCGAGGAGCAAGGCGCCAACCATGCGACCATCTTCCAGCGCGCCCAGGCGATGGATGCGCCTCCCCTGGTACTTATTCAGCTCGCCCCATTCGTAGGATTGCAGAATGTGCCCGCTCGGCTGGCTCGCCACAAACCCATTCCACTGCTCACGGTCGTTAATCTCCTGGATAATGATGGTCATCGCCGTTTATACCACGCCTTTCAAAGTCAGTATTTCGAGGCAAAGTATAGCATAGTTTTTCCCTGTTGACATCCCCTGACTTGATGGTTTATACTCTCATTGCATTAAATTTCTTGCTTGTCTATAAATGAATTTACACAAATAACGTTTACATAAAACTACGGCACTATTCGTTCCTGGAGGTATGTGTGGTTCAGCCCCCAATTTATACTATTGGTTATGGTAAGCGCTCTGTGGAGGAGTTCATCGGGCTGCTGAAACGCTACGGGATTGAGTTCTTGATCGATATTCGTTCGCAGCCCTACTCGCGTTTCAGGCCTGAGTTCTCGAAGGCGGCGCTGGAGAAGCGCCTGGAGGAGTACGCGATACGCTACATATTTATGGGCGACACCCTGGGTGGACGACCAGACGACGAGACATGCTACATCGCTGGGAAGGTTGATTACGCCCTGGTGCGCGAGAAGGCGTTTTATCACGAGGGCATTGCTCGCTTGCAGACCGCCTGGCAGAAGCAGCTCCCGGTGGTCCTGCTGTGCAGCGAGGCCAGGCCCCAGGAATGCCATCGCGGCAAGCTGGTGGGCAATACGCTGCTGGAGCAGCAGATCGCTGTCGCGCATATCGACGAAACGGGGGAGATCAAGACCCAGCAAGCTATCAACCAGGATCTAACGGACGGCCAGTTGCCCCTGTTTGAGCAGGAATCGCTGATTACGTTAAGCGGCAAAGTGGGGCGGTCGCGGAAGAAACGCGCTTTAAAGGGGTCGCAATGAAAAAGATTGTGACCATTGGTGTCTATGGTTTCGCTGAAACAGGTTTCTTTCAAGCATTGATAGATGCAAACGTAGACACGTTCTGCGATATACGCCTGCATCGCGGAGTGCGCGGCGCCAGGTATGCTTTTGCAAATAGCGCGCGCTTGCAGAGGCGACTACATGAGTCAGGCATACGCTATTTCCATAGCAAAGAACTGGCGCCCGCCAGGACGCTGCGCGCGATACAGTGGCAGGAAGATAAAACGCTAGGGGTAGCGAAACACAGGCAGGAAGCCCTAGGCCAGACTTTCATCGCGGCCTACGAGCACGATTGCCTGGCAGCCTTTGACGTGAGCGCATTCGTCACCATGCTGGGAGAGGAGACACAGGTGCTGGCGCTCTGCTGCGTCGAGACCGAGCCCCAGGCCTGTCACCGCTCTCTGATCGCCGCCTGCCTGGCGCGCGAACTACGACTGCCGGTGGAGCATATCAGGCCGTAAAAAAGATTGCGATGGATTAAGGGAGGTGCAATGTGGTAAGGGTTTTGATTGTCTGAAGACACGCTCAATATCCGCTACGTCGGCTGTATGGACCCGCTGGAACAGATTCCGGCACACAGCCTGCTGCGCGTTTCATTGAGCCGCTGGTGGGCGCCTGAGGGGGTCAGGGAGGATAGATGCTATCTACAACTCTCCGGCTGGTATGCACACGCTCCCTCTTATGTGTAGAGTTCCGTCACGTGTGGGATCATGGCGGGGATCATGGCGCCCG
>JALYVR010000248.1 GCA_030853145.1 Chloroflexota bacterium
AACCAGGGGTCGTCAAGGTTACGGTAATGATATTCAACCTCTTGAGCATTGGTAACGACGTGAATATCAAAGCCTTCTTGAGCTAAAGCGTAAGAGGTCCAGAAGTTTTCGCGGCTCACCCCGCCTTGAATCGGCGGGTGCTTGCCAATAAAGCAGATGTTCAATGCTCCTATTTCTTCCTTCACCGCAAAACAAAATAGGGTCTCTACAGCGTTTGATGCATTGGCACAGGAGCAGCAGCATGCCCGCCTGGTGCAGCAAATTTCCCGACGGACACGCTGATGCCGACCCTCTTAAATAGCCTCAGGGTCTTCTTCGGGCACGGCGCCACATCCGGCACACCCACAGCCCGCGCAAGCACACGGTACCGCACCAGGAGCCGCACCAGCTACGGCCGCTTGTGTGGATTCGCACCAGAATAACGCTGATTCGCTGGCATCGTCTGCGAGGAAACGCTCATCAAGGTTGTTTGGGGTAGAGTACACTGCGGACATACAATCTCTCCTTGCAATAACGCTCTTTAAGAGCGTGACTATTGGCACCTTTAATTACTTACAATACTTTTGGTCAATTGTCAATACATGAAGATTTTTGGTTCTCTATCTACCAGTATGAAACAGAGAGGCATAAATGAGAGAAGAGCCTATCATTCTTAGAGACTGACAAGAACAGATTATTACGTTAGCGGGAGTACAAGCAATGTCAGGTTGCTACTGCAAATCCCCGCGCGGAATGGGGCATATTGCGCATATTACTTATCCCTTGTGGACAGCGCCCCCACCTTGGTATACTATGGAAGAACGCTCTAGCGCATTCATGTATGACATAGGTGCCCTGTCGTCTTGAGTACGCACATTTCATGTACTAGGAGTCTCTTATGCTTACTTCTCAACAAAATATGAAAAAAACGCCCGAATTTACAAAAAGCAATGAACGTATCAGTGCGTTGCTTGAGCGAATGCATGAACTAGCTGATTTAAAAGCACTGGGAGACCTGGCGGCGTGGGATCAAAATACCTCGTTGCCTCCCGCCGCCGGCGAGTTGCGCGGTATGCAAATGGCAACGCTGCAAGGCCTGATGCACGAGCGCTGGCTCTCGCCGGAGCTGCCGGGCCTGCTGGACAGCCTGGAAGCGGAGAGCGAGCACGGCGACTTCAGCGATGCTGATCGTGGCCTGGTGCGCGAGGCACGCCGCTCCTACGATCAGGCCACGAAGCTACCGCGGCAGCTTGTCGAGGAGATGGCGCGCACCGATGCAGGCAGCTTTGAGGCCTGGAAGCGCGCCAGGGAACAGAACGACTTTGCCAGTTTCGCCCCCTGGCTCAGCCGCACCATTGCCCTCCAGCGCGAGGTGGCCGACCGCTTCGGCTACCTCGAGACGCGCTACGATGCTCTGCTGGACCTCTACGAGCCGGGTCTAACCGCCAGCAAGGTCGATGTGCTCTTCGCGCCGGTACGCGAGGTCAGCGCCACGCTACTACGGCGTATCCAGGAGAGCGGCACGACCATAGATGCCTCTTGCCTGGAAGGGAGCTTCCCGGCCGACAAACAAATGCTGCTTTGCGACAAGATCTTGCGCGGCATCGGCTACGACTTCCAGCGCGGCCAGCTCGCGCAATCCCCACATCCCTTCACGACAAGCTTTGGTAGCCCCGTTGATGTGCGCGTCACCACGCGCGTCTTCGGGAACCTGATCCAGCCATCTCTAATGGCCGGCATTCACGAAGGCGGCCACGCGCTCTATGAGCAGGGCAGCGCACCCGCCTTGCTGCGCACGCCCCTTGCCGGCGGCGCCTCCATGGGCGCGCACGAGTCGCAGTCGCGCCTATGGGAGAATACCATCGGCCGCTCGGAAGCCTACTGGCAGAGCCAGTTCGCCCTGGTACGCGCGATCTTCCCCGAACGCTACGCGCACGTGGATGTGGCGACCTTCGCCCGCGCCCTCAACAAGGTCGAGCCAAGCCTGATCCGCGTTGAGGCCGACGAGGTGACCTACAACCTGCATATTATCATTCGCTACGAGCTGGAGAAGATGCTCGTTAATGGCGATATCGCCGTGGAGACGCTGCCGGGCCTGTGGAACGCCAAGTACCGCGAGTACCTGGGTATCGAGCCGCCAACTGATGCCGATGGCGTAATGCAGGATGTCCACTGGACCAGCGGCTTTGGCTACTTCCCAACCTACACGCTGGGCAACCTCTACGGCGCGCAGATCTATCACGCGCTTCTGAAGGACCTGCCGGACCTCGATGAGCGTCTGGCAAGCGGCGATACGGCCTCGCTCCTCGCATGGTTGCGCGAACGCATGTATACCTTCGGCGCCATCTATCTCCCCGAAGACCTGATCAAGCAGGTCACCGGCGAGATACCCAATCCGGCACACTTTGTGCGCTACCTGACCAGCAAGTTCGAGAAGATCTATAACCTGCCCGCGCCCGTATAAAAACGACAGCGGAATGCAAGGGGGGAAGGGCAAGATGAGGCGTAAGGGCTTGTAAACCGCGCCCCTACACCTCATCTTGCCCCTCCCTCCCTCTGTTACAGGTTGTGGATGGCGCCAATAATAATCCCCATTATCGCGGATGGATCGCCGAAGAAGTGCGTCATGGCATGGGCCAGAGTATTGGGGGTCATACTGCGCTTGCCGATCACATGGATGAGCGCCACAATAGCGAAAAGTACCATAGCGGAGACCGCGTACACAGGAGAGTAGTGAAAGCCCACCAGCCCATGATAGGAGCCAATGGTCACGGCGGACGTCAGAATCTGGATCCACGTAGGCACACCGGCCCGGCGCAACTGCTCCATCAGAAAGCCGCGGAAGAGCAGTTCCTCGCTGGTAGCCAGCACAATACCCAGGGGGGCCATGATGAAGCGCTCCCAGGGGAAAGCCAGGGGGCTGAGATGTCCGGGCGACACATAGAATGTCGCGGTCCAGAGCGCTCCGAAGATGATCGCGATGATGATCGCCAGAGTAGTGGTTGGTCGCCTCCACCCCAGGTCGGCCAGCGTTTCGCCATGCGCGCGCTGCCACCAGAACACCAGGGCAATTACAATAACGGTACTGACAAAAAAGCCCAGATCCAGGTAGAGCGAGGCGCGCAACACGTTATGCTTCATCGTTCTGGCAAGATAGTCTGTGAAAAAGCCAAAGTTTGGCAAGGCAATAATCAGCCAGCCAACGATTGTCGCGCCCAACACGTTACGCCAGGCAATGAGCGGGGCAAGGGTGTGCTTTTGTCGCACGAGGTTTGCTTGCGCCATAGCAGTGTTTCCTTTCTGATGATCGATAGCTCTCCTTGTAGGATGCAGCCTGAAGATAGTAGAACATGAACGCTCGCTACAGGAAAACATTCTCCTGATGGGTTACCATGCATCCATCGGGTGGAACGAGGATTCAACCGATTGGTGGATACACCTATAGCGCCTATGCGGTACAATGGTGACGTGACTTCGTCGGCGAGTGGCGGGTGGGACATGGCGCGGACATGGCGCCCGCAAGGGACGCCACTACACATAGAACCGTTGATTGAAGCTTGATGATGGGTGCGCAGGCGCGCGAAAACTTGCTGAAAGGGAGGTCAAGGGGATGATAGTTGCGCAGACACTGCAACGCAAAGCGCCCTGGCTGTTCCCCTGGCATGGATTTTTCTACGCTGAACTGATCATCGTGCTGGGCATCACCTTATGGCAGGCAGGCTCCTCCTGGGAAGCCGTCGCCTTTCTTCTGGCGCTGGCGGTCCTCCTGGGCGGCTGGTACAGCATCTGTATTCTGGTTCCCCGCCTTTACTGGCGCTCTCATCCGCTGATTACTCAGGGATACCTGGCCATTCATTGGGGGCTCTGGTTGGTGGCGGCAATCGATCACCCCTTCTACTGGTTTCTGCTCTTTGGACTCTGCTCTCAAGTCTACCTGCTCTCACGCGGTCTCTGGAAGCTCCCTGGCATCCTCATCTTGAATACGATTGCCTTCTGGCGGCTCACTTTGTGGACGGGCGGACATAACGGCTTTCTGTTGCTCTTCCTCAGTCTGGTTCTCGTCGGCTTTCCTATCGCTCTACACCTGGAGTCGATGTCGCGGCAGAACCAGGAAAAAGATCGCCTGGTACACGAACTGGAATCGACGCGCCATGAACTGGCGCTGGCTGCGCGGCAGGCCGGGGTCATGCAGGAGCGGCAACGCCTGGCCCATGAGATCCATGATACCCTCGCACAAGGCTTCACGAGCATCATTTTGCATGTCGAGGCGGCTGAGAGCACGCTGTCGCACGATGGAACTATGCTTCAGCAACACCTCGAAGATATCCGTCAGACGGCACGCGAGAACCTGGTGGAGGCCCGACGTTTGATGTGGGCCTTGCAGCCAGAGGCGCTGGGGCGCGCGCCACTCCCAGATGTGCTTATGCAACTGTGCAAGAGATGGTCAGAAGAGAACGGCATCGCAGCGCACATGGGCGTGACCGGCACCATACGTTTGCTGCGTCCGGAGATTGAGGTGACCTTTCTGCGCATAGCACAGGAAGGGCTGATGAATGCGCGCAAGCACGCGCAAGCCAGTCAGGTGACGGTCACACTCTCGTATATGGATGATATGGTTATGCTCGACGTACAGGATAACGGTAGCGGTTTTGCAACACTCTCTGCTCCCATTACAAAAGATACGGCCGGCGGCTTTGGGCTGCAAGTGATGCACGAGCGAGTTGAGCATCTGGGCGGGACTTTCTCTCTCGAAAGTACCTCCGGTGAAGGGACGACGCTCGCGGTGGCTCTGCCAGCGCTCGCGGCCCATTCCCCGGAACCAGGAGACGCGGCTACCCTGGAGGCTGCTCAATGATGAGGCGTATCCGTTTGCTGATCGCCGATGATCATCCCGTCGTTCGCACGGGTCTGCAAGGTATGTTTGCCAGCCAGCCCGACCTGGAACTTGTGGGCGAAGCCTCTACAGGCGCGGAAGCCGTTGCGCACACCACGCGCCTGCGGCCCGATGTGGTCATCATGGACCTGCGCATGGCCTTCATGGACGGAGCAACGGCGACAGACCAGATCAGAAAACTGCATCCAGAGATCCCGGTACTTGTGCTGACAACCTACGACAGCAACGCGGACATCCTACGGGCCATTGAGGCGGGAGCAACGGGCTACCTGTTGAAGGATACGCCCCGCGAACAGCTCTTCGCGGCCATTCGCGCTGTCGCGCAAGGCAAGTCCGCGCTGGCGCCCGATATTGCCACGCGACTGCTCCAGCAGATCCGCCTGCCCGCCAGCGAGACCCTGAGCGAGCGCGAGGTAGAGGTGCTGGCCCTGGTCGCGCGCGGCGCCAGCAACAAGGAGGCCGCGCGCCATCTTCACATCAGCGAGGCCACCATCAAATCCCACCTGATCCGCATCTTCAGCAAACTGGGCGTGGCGGATCGCACAGCCGCCGTAATGGTGGCCCTTGAGCGCGGCATCCTGCACATGGAGCAGTAGAGCCTACGATAGGAGCGCCTCTCTTAACTCGCAAAATCCTCAGTCACCCAGACCAGGCCCTTCGCGTCAATGTAGATGCCGACGCCGATGTGGTGATAGCTGGTGTTCAACAGGTTGTAGCGATGCCCGGCCGGTGGCGGCTCGTTGAGCATGGCCTTCTCGATACTCTGCACGCCGCCCCACGCGCTGGGATAAGGAGAGCTATAGCCGACATTCTCGCCGCAGGCCATCCACTGAATGCCCTCGTTGCTGACACGCTGGCAGGGCGCCGCCTCGCCGGGACACTGATGGCTGAGACCACAATGCGCCATGTTCCAGCTATGCAGGCGCGCGCCACTCGACATGGTGGCGTTCAAGGTGTAGGCATACAGCCCCCCCTGGGCGGCGCGGTCGCTATTGATCAGGTTGAACAATTGCTGCGAGAGCTGCGCCTCTTCGCCAGTTTGCGCGGGCGGTGCCCCATATGGACCCGAGGGACCAGAAGGACCGGGTGTAGGCTGTGTCCGGGGCGTTGGCGCCGGCTTGCGTCCCTGGGTAGGCCTGGCCGTAACCGCCGTTTTCCCCACCGTCGCCTGGCTCGTCGCTACCTGGCCGGGCAACGCCACCCCGGAGGAAGATGCGGTAGATGTGGCCACCAGCGACGAGGGCTGCCCCTGGCTCCCGCCCCGCCCCGTTCCACACCCGGCCACTACGATGATGGCTAGCAACAGCATAAGATAGCCGTATTTTCTACTCACGGATTTGCCTCTGATTCATATATTTGCAGTCTTCTATAATGACTATAGCACATCCTGCTCTGCGGTTCTGTACACTCCGTGCAGCAGTGGTAGTTTATGGTGCCTGCATAGGAGTAGGAGACCTCATAAGACGTAGACGTAGGGGCGCCGTTTACAAGCCCGCTTGTTGCCCTATGGCATCACGATCACGCCTGATGCGCGGGCTTGTAAACGGCGCCCCTACGTCTTATGCATGTCCGTCACCCCGTAAAAACCTACACGTGCGAAAATCCATCGCTTCTACGCAACGCATTAGAGAGGCAAGCAGCATATAACACAAGATATAGAAGGTACACAAGACAGAAAAAGTACTAAGATAAATGGGTAGAGAGAATTGACTTCTTTCTGTTAATAGAGGTAGAATAGCGTGGGGAGAGAAACATATCTATCTATTGAAGCAGTGGGATGGGAACTGATGAAAAGCATGTCAGACAAGGCACAAAGTGACCCGGTACAGTTATTTGAACACGCCATGACCACCGTTCTCACCTGTCGCAGCATCGTGAGATACAACACGCCGCTGACCGACGAGCAGAAAAGCGACCTGCTGGCCGATATCGACACCGCTGTGCGCTTCCTGCGTGAGCGGCTGGTAGCCAATACCGCCATTGAAACACACATGGTCATGCCCCAACTTTTGCAAGCAAGTATTCCTGCCGCCAGTATCCCGCAAGCTGGCAGCACCAACGATGACGATGACACGGGCGATGAGCGCACATTGCGTGCGCTATACAGGATTTATCATACCTATTCGGGCAAGCAGCAGGGCAATACACGCGTGCTTACCGGCCGCTTCAACGAGGTCCTGGCCGCGCTCAACGAGGTCGAGGGCCTTATTGAGAAGAGCCAGGAGCTTGAGTCTCACCACGCTTACGCAGTAGGCCTGCTACAGGGCGTGGGAGGCTTCATCGCGGACCTGTAC
>JALYVR010000249.1:0-3745 GCA_030853145.1 Chloroflexota bacterium
TCGCTCTCCTGCTGGCGGTTCGCGCGCCGCGCGGCCATGAAGTAGCGTTGCAGGTCGCCGATGCCAGCCGCCGCGAAGTAGCTGCGGTCGCCACCTGTGAAGAGGCTGACCTGGTTGTAGAGGTCGAAGACGTTGTTGTTAATGGGGGTGGCGGTCAGCAGGATGAGCTTCTTGCGCTCGTTGCTGAGGCGACCCCGGCGCCCGTTGGCGGCCAGGATGCGCTCAATGTTGTCGTAGCGCTGGGCTGTGCGATTGCGGAAGTTGTGGCTCTCGTCCACCAGCAAGATATCGGCGTCCAGGGCCTCGCGGCTATCGTACTCCTCGCGGCCCAGAGCCTCCTGAGTGATGATCCTGGCGGCAATGCCAGCGCCCAGCAGTTCCTCGCTCCACATTTTCTTGAGCGCGGCGGGGCAGATGATGATGGCTTTGTAGCGCTGGTGGTAGGCGTAATCCTCCAGCAGCTTCTTGCCGATCCAGGTCTTGCACAGACCCACGCTGTCGGCGACCATCACACAGTCGTAGCGCGCCAGGATCTTGCGGGCCTTCTTGACGGCATCCTCCTGAAACTCGCTCAGTTCGACGACAGAACGCCCACCGGCCGCGTCCCCAGCTTCAGATGCCAGATCGTCGCGGAAATACTCGTAGATGGCCTTCATATAGACCTGGTAGGGGCTGTACTCTTTGCGACCGAACTTCGAGGCGTTGAGCAGGTCGATCAGCTCGTCCTTGAAGTCGCGCGCCTCCGCCCACTGCCGCTCGTACCATTCCGCTAGACCGTCGATAGCCAGCAGGCCCGGCACATTGGCGGTGATGACGCGCTCCGGCTCGCCCAGGGTCTCCAATTGCCGGCGCTCGCGACTCTCCATCAGCCCCCTGACATGCTCCGGCGCCACCTCCTCCGGCGCGAGGTTCAGTTCCTTGTTGGAGAGCAGGCCGGCGCGTGTGAAGTTGGACGAGCCAACGATGGCGGCCACGGGGGCCGTGCGCTCAAAGCTGGCATCGCCATAGAACAGGTAGCACTTGGCGTGCAGGAAGCCGCGTGTATAGAGCCGCACGCGTACATGGTCCTGGCGCAGGAAAGCCATCAACTGCTTCACCAGCCGCAACGTCTTCTCATCGAAGCGCGCGCTCGCCAGTTCCCTGATCAGCCCCTTGACCGGCCTGGCCCCCGCCTCGTGCAGACCCAGATCCAGCCCCGCCTCCGGCTCATCGCCCAGCAGCAGCCGGAAGGTACCCAGCCCCGCCAGCCCCTCGCGCAGCAGTTGCCAGCCCCCAACATTAAAGTACGCCGTCGCTATATCCAGCCCCTGCCCCCATGATTCGCCAGAATGCCATTCAGCACGCTCGCCATGCTCGCTCGCTGGTTGTCTATCACAAATGGGATCGTGTGCATGGCTCTATCCTACACGACGTGTAAAGAGGTATCACAAGGTCTTGACAAAAGACGAATATTCTAGTATCATTATACCATATGGTTGAACGTGATGCTTACCTCGATGGAATCTTTGGTTCGCTGGCGGACCCGATCCGCCGGGATATATTGCGCCGGCTGATGACCGCGCAATATACCGTGAGCCAGATTGCCGAGGACTATCAGATCTCATTTGCTGCTGTAGCCAAGCATCTCAAGGTGCTGGAGAAAGCCCACTTAGTTATGAAACAACGGAGAGGCAAAGAGCAGATTGTGAGCATTGCGCCAGATGCTCTCAAGGATGCCAGCCATTACCTGACGCAGTATGAAGCTCTGTGGAATTACCGTTTTGACGCGTTAGATAAAGTATTAGAGGAGGACATATGAATAAGGCGACCGTAACTGCGAAGCCTGGTGAACAGAACATCATTATTGAGCGCGTGTTTAATGCACCGCGCGACAAAGTGTTTGCGGCCATGACGCAAAAAGACAAGGTCGAACGGTGGTGGGTAGGCCCAGGCTACGACGTGCGTGTTGAGGCTTTAGACGCGCGCGCCGGCGGTTCCTGGAAGTTTGTCCAGAGCAACAAGGAAGGCCAGGAATTCAGTTTCCATGGCGTTTTCCACTACGTCTCGCCCGAGTGCATCATTCAGACAACCGAGTTCGACGGCCTGCCTGAGTCCGGACATGTTGGGCTTGAAAAGGTGGAACTTCTCGACCTGGGCAACGGCACAACAAAAATGGTTTCAACCGGGACCTTTATGAGCCTTGCCGACCGCGACGGTATGATACAGAGCGGGATGGAGGAAGGTATGCAACAAACGTACGCCAGGTTGGACGAAGTATTGCAGGGGATGAAATAAAGGGATGACAGAGAAAAACCAGGTACAACCAGCGACGGCGATTTCCATAACGGCAGCATCGGTAGCGATAGCGACGGCGATTCTGTATCAGGTCTTACTGATCGTACTCGTCTTCCTCAGGCCGGACCTGGACCCTACGTGGCACACCATCAGTGAGTGGGTGATCGGACCCTACGGCTGGCTCATGAGGATGGCGTTCTTCGCGTGGGCCGTGAGCTACACCGCCCTCTTTGTCATGCTCAAGTCGCAGCTTTGGGGGAAATTGGGGAAAACTGGGCTTGTTCTGCTCCTGATCTGCGTGATTGGTACATTCGGCGTAGGCATCTTTACTACAGATCCCTTAAACGAGAACACCATCACCCTGACCGGCATCCTTCACACCATCACCGGTACGGCAGGCTTGATGCTCTTCCCTTTTGCAGCATTGTGTATCAGCCTGAGCTTGGCGCTCAAAAACGCAGCCTGGTCAGCGACGCGACGAGTCCTGCTGTGGACCGCAGGACTGCCATTGCTTGGCTGGGCAGGTTTCATGATCTATACAACCATTTTTGTGGTACCGCTCGGCGACCACGCGTTTGGCCCAGGCGTAAATATTGGCTTGCCCCCTCGGTTTGCCATGTTGAGTTATATGCTGTGGACGGTCATCCTCGCAGGTCTCGCGATCAAGGTACACCGCCAACATTCCTCGATGTACGTTGTTAAAGAGGAACAAGTCTCCCCAGCCTGAGGCTGAACGAGGATGGTTGCGAAAATCTATCGCCAGTGATTTGTTGGGGTGTGCCACATGGCAATTATTGTGGCACACCCGTTATGATCTCCTGAACCAGCGCTTCGAGGACCCTGAAATTGGGCACCTTGGGCGCTGCTTATGCGTACCCATGACCATGGGCTAAGAAATTCCCCCTTTCTTGCCAGGGGTTCAGCATTGAGAACCATGCAAGATTCTGGCAGATTCAGATAGGCTATCTCCTGAGATGCAGAACAGCTTTGCCGGTGAATTGTCTTTGCCGCAAGCGTTGCGCGACATCACCAATGTCGTGCCAGGAAGTCTCAACCTCGATTGGCGTCCGCAATTGCTGCCTGGCTACCATTTGCGCGAGCCTGGCCAGATCTTCAGATCGAGCATGACTAGCGAATTCTGTATCCACATTCAGCGTGTAGAGGGTCGTTCCCCCAGTACGAATTAATTTGCTGACATCCATTGTCACCGATGGCGATGCCGACCAGCCGAGCATGACGCATGTTGCTCCTGGTGCCAGGAGAGAGAGTGCGCTCTCCAGGGTTTTCCCACCGACCGAATCGATAATCAAGTGGTAAGGGCCATAGGCACGCGCTGGCGAGAGATCGTCCCCCACGATCACCTCATCTGCTCCCGCCTCACGGACTAATGTCTCGTGGCGAGCCTGGCGAACCGTGCCGACAACATAGGCACCGCTGAGCCGGGCGAGCTGATGCGCGAAGAGTCCCACAC
>JALYVR010000249.1:3755-7153 GCA_030853145.1 Chloroflexota bacterium
GATCAACACGCGCCTGTTCAGGAGAAGCCCTCCTTTCTCAAGGGCATGGAGCGCAGTGAGTCCAGCAATCGCTAGGGTGGCCGCCTGAGCAAACGTCACGCTGGCGGGAATTTCGGCCAGCCTGTCCGTCGGAACCGCAACCTGTTCAGCCCATGCGCCTGCACCAACCTGGCCCACAACCCGGCCCCCGACCTTCGGCCCTGTCCCATTCGCAGCTTGCTCGATGACGGTTCCGGCCAGATCCCAACCGGGTCGCCAGCCCGCTTCAAAGTGCATGGCACCCAACACCTCTCCTCGATTTAAAGAAATGGCCTCAACCTGAACAAGTGCTTCCGATGGGCGCGCCGATCGACATGGTCGCCGCGGCCCTTGAGGTCGTCGCCCCTCTGTTCCGGGAGCGCTACGAACTCGCCCGGCAGCGCCAGAGCGTGATTGCCGCAAACCCGGAGCTCCAGGAACGCGAACTCCTGAAGCGTGCATCCCTGGCCTCCGCGATGGCCGATGCCTTGCGGAGACGCGGCGTGACCGATCCTGCCGCGAGCCTCGCCGCAGAACTCGGTGTCATCTCGTTCAATACAGCGTTCGCCCGCTGGGTCAGCGAACCTGACGAGCAAGACCTGTCGCAACTCATCCGAGAGTCCCTCGACCAGCTCAAGGCCATCATTGTCGGCGAATGATCACGCGGGTCATTCCCTCAGCAGGGTCTCAGTCCAGCCTTTGTCTCAGGACAACGATGGAATGCTGTGGCCTGGGACGACGCGGTCCGCGTCGTCTTTGGCGATTTTGGGCAGATGACCACCCGCGAACGCAACTCTCTCTGTGGCCGCGGACACACTCCCTATCCCGATTACACGATCCCCCCTTAAGATGTTTCACCCGTTCATGTACCCCCTTGACAAAATAAATAACAATATGTTATATAAATTATAGCAGATAGCAATATTCCAAGCAGAGTATGGAGGTACCTATGACTCACTATGGAACCTGGAGTCCCTATGCGGGGAGCAACTCCATCATCCTGGCGGCTGTCCTGTTGATCGTCACGTGTGTTTTGATCTACGTAGCTATTCGATTACCTCATCCCCTGGCAGTCAAAAGACCGGGAAAGGTTCTTGGCGTTGCTCTCGTCGTGATCTGGGTGTTGTTTGTGGCAACGTTCCTGGTGGCCGCGGGCATCTACGCGAGAGCGGTTGAGCAGCAGATGATTCATTTCACCGGGCCGATGAACCCCATCCTTCCCGTGACCGCGGCCTGTGGAGTGGTGGCCTTTGTCGTGATCATGGCCCTGACCCAACGTAGCGGGCCCGGGGTCGCTGTTGGGAGTGCCATCGTGGGAGCCATCGCTGCGCCGATGATCTTCGAATTCCCCTTCGATCTCATCGTGATGTGGCGAACCTATCCTCCCACTCCTGCACTACCGTTTACCTTGCTCTACTTTGTGCCGCTCTTGCTCATCGCGGTCTCAAGTTTTGCGATGCTCACGGTATCGCCTTACGTGAAGCTGTCGAGAGCGACCCTGTTCCTGTTGGCGGGCATGTTTTTGATCTTCGCGGTGTGGGCGGTGTTTGGCTTTGCGTATCCGGCCGCTCCCCTCCCCGTTGCTCTGAACGTGATCTCAAAAATGCTGGCGTTTGCGACGGCCATCTCGCTCTTCCTTCCGCCGGAAAAAAGCGCGTGGTTTGCCCGTCAGTTTGTGCCGGCCAGACCCAGAGCGCAGGCCAGCGGCGCCCGTACATGAAACAGGGCATGCCACGCGTCGGCTTGCCCGGGCGCGCGTAGCATGGCATGCCGCGCGGTATTGGAACAGGGCGCCCGCAAGGGAACGCCCCTCCATTTCCGGCCAGGCGAACAACACATCAGCATCGGCGTGCTGGGCATGCTGTTCCATTGCACGTGTTGTTCCATTCGAAGACGGACATGGAGGGGCGTTCCCTTGCGGGCGCCCTGTGACCCGACGCGCGCTTTGGAAGCTGACGCGATCGCGCCCATTTTTCCTTCGCCTGGGGCGATCGCGCCCCTAATAAGTATCAATGCATGTCCCTGGCGGTCGCCCTCTTCCAATGCTGCCATCTTGAGAATGTTGGGATTGACAGATCAGGAGCCACCGATGGTCTGGAGAAACTGTGGAAAGAAATTGCCATAATCACCCTGGCGGACATCTGTTTTGCTCAGGTGTAGCCAGTGGCAGCCGCCGACATCCAGGTCCATTTGCTGGAGGGAGGTGGCAGCGTGCAGAAAATCCAGGTGATAGACAGTACCGTCGTAGTGGTAGGAGGGGCAGATGTGCAGGCCAGGTGTGACGGCGGGCAGGGCGTGGGCCGCTGTATAGAGTTTCTGTACGGCGGCTGAATCGTTGATCATGCGGTCAAGCGAGCGGACCTTCCCCGGCCCTATACGTGTTACATGCAGCGCGTTTGGCGTCGTTGCGTCGGATGTCGAAGCGCACGCTGCGAGGACGAGGAGCAGCAGCGCCAGGAACAGGCATCTTGTTACTTTCATCGGATGTCCCTTCTTCTCTATCGATCTGGGCAATGTCCTTCTTTCAAGAGAGACGTTAGAAGTTCCTCTGGAGTTCCCAGCCGGGGAGGTCTGCCTGGCGATAGGTGCAGGAGAAGCCGCGCACAGGCCGGGTGGGGGAAAAGTGACCTGTGCGCGATCCGGGTATGCTGGGAGGTCGTTATGCCAGCCCCTTTAAGGGAAGGCTAGACATGGCACGAAGCTCTCCCATCGGTGTCTCGTCTAATATGCCGATCAGTGAACGTTGTAGCGGAATTTGGCGGATCATCGGGTGCCGCGATCGTCGCATTATTGTTCGAGTCCTGCATGATTACCCGGTGATGGGGGAAGCCAAGCAGCGTATGCCAGTTATGGCTCACCGAGTGAGCATATGTGTTGGAGAACGCTGTATATCTGAAATCGGCAAGCGGGCTAAAGATGAATCCACTTCTGACAGAGCCGCAGATTGCCCGGTCGTCCATCCACTTGGTCGTGCTCTGAGTGGTAGCTATTGCCCTCTAATACGGTCCCGGTCTGAATCAGATTGCCGTTCTCACCGCCTATGCCGACCCAGGTGGCCCGCTTCACAGCCCGCAGTGCATCGGTGCCTGGCGCGATATCCGTCCGATCCCATAGCTCGATCAGCCCCTTGCGCGCAAGCAGGGCCAGGTGAGTACGCAGAGGCCGGCGATACCTATCATCATCATCGATATAGCAGATGAAGACTCGGATCGGAGCGGAAGGGGCAGCAGCCATGGCGCGAGTCTCCATTATCTATTGCAGGTAATCCGAACATCCACTTTATAGAGAAAACCAGTCTCTACTATTCTGTCAGGGTTTTTTAGTAAATATCCAGCGAAGAACCACTCTGTGTAACAGAAAGCGCAGAGCAAGTATACGGC
>JALYVR010000250.1 GCA_030853145.1 Chloroflexota bacterium
TTACACACCTCTTCCCGTCTGCACAGGCGCTGGCCAGAGCTGACCTGCAAGGATGCGGGCTGACGAATGGGCGTGTCGCCGCGCTACAAGCCCTCGCTCGTGCTGTTGCCGAGGAGGGCCTGGTGCCTGACCGTACTGCCGATCGCGAGCAGACCGTCGAACGCTTGCTGAAGCTGCCAGGAGTGGGGCTGTGGACGGCGTCCTACATTGCCATGCGCGCCCTTGGCGACCCTGATGCGTTCCCTGGTGCCGATCTCGGCCTGCGACGCGCCCTTGAACAGCAGGGAGTTGCCGCCGATCTGAAAAGTATCGAAAGACGCGCCCAGGCGTGGCGTCCCTGGCGCGCCTATGCGACGCATCATTTGTGGGCCAGTCTTGCAACCGAGCCTCGCTCGCGTAAGGCTGCTGCCCTGCAACCCGCGTAGGGACGATGGAGCTACACAGGGATAGTAGGCAGATAGCCTGGTTCGCGGCGGGCCTTCGTGACTTGCTCGAAGGCGTAGGCCAGCCTGATGAGCGTTGGCTCGCTGAAGGCCCGGCCCATGAAGGTGACGCCAACTGGCAGCTCAAATATATAGCCGGCGGGCACGCTGATGGCCGGGTAGCCTGCCAGGGCCGAGGGCTGCGAACTGCCGCCCTCCGCGTGATCTCCGTTCACCAGGTCGATACACCAGGGAGGCGTCACTGTAGGCGTGAACAGTGCATCCAGTTGATGCTGCTCCATCACCGCGTCAATGCCCTCCTGTTGCGAGATGCGCTGATTTTCAGCAAGCGCCGCCAGGTACGCGGGATCGGCAAGCGAGGTCGTCGCCTGCGCCTTCAGGAAGAGTTCTTGCCCAAAGTACTTGAGTTCCTCGCCGGCATGCGCATCGTTGAAGGCAATGATGTCAGCAAGCGTGCGCACCGGCGTTTCGAGCAGCTCGGCGAGGTATGCGTTGAGGTCGGCCTTGCATTCATACAACAGAACAGTCATTTCGGATTCAGAGTCTGACATCTGCTGTGCCGTAGGGATGTCGGCCGGGTCGATAATCACTGCGCCGAGGGCGCGCATGCGCTCGATAGCGGCCTCGGCGATAGCGTCAGTTTTGGCACTGTAGCCGAAATACGTCTGCCGCGCGATCCCAATGCGCGCGCCACGCAGGCCGTCGGGGTCCAGGAACTGGGTGTAATCGGTGTGGACCTTGCCCGCGCTCTGCTGCGTCGCGGGATCGCGTGGGTCGCTGCCTGTGATAGCTCCCAGCAGGGCGGCGGCATCGGCGACGGTGCGACCGAAGGGGCCGACGGTATCCTGGCTGTGCGCGATGGGAATGACGCCCGCGCGGCTGCTCAGGCCAAGCGTTGGCTTGATGCCTACCACAGCGCACATGGAGGCGGGACACAGAATCGAGCCATCCGTCTCCGTCCCCAACGCGGCCGCCGCCAGGTTCGCCGCCACCGCGATGGCCGAGCCTGAGCTTGAGCCACAGGGCGAGCGATCCAGCACATACGGATTGCGTGCCTGCCCCCCGCGCGCGCTCCAGCCGCTCGACGAGGCCGTTGAGCGGAAGTTGGCCCACTCGCTCAGATTGGTCTTTCCCAGGATGACCGCGCCCGCCTCGCGTAAGCGCTGCGCCACGAAGGCCTCGCGCGCTGGACGTGATCCCAGCAGGGCAAACGAGCCGGCGGTTGTTTGCATACGGTCGGTGGTGGCGATATTATCCTTGAGGAGCACAGGGATGCCATGCAGCGGGCCACGCGGACCCTTCGTGTCGCGCTCCTGGTCAAGCGCTCTGGCGATATTGAGCGCGTCAGGGTTGATCTCCAGCACAGAGTTGAGCTGGGGTTCTTGCTGGTCAAGTGTGTGAATGCGCTCAATGTAAAACTCGGTGAGCTGCTCGGCCGTTAGTGTTCCTGCGCTCATCGCGGTCTGCAACTTGACAATGCTTGCCTCTTCCAGGCCAGTGAACGCATCTTCGGGTTCCTTGCTCATGGGGGCATTCCTCTTTCATATCGGTCTGTTCTATATCATACATCACCAGCACTGCAATGTCTCCTCCTAAAAAGTCGCAGGCGCGCTCCCTCCATCCGTGTAGAGGCGATGATGGAGTTGTATCTTTACAAGAAGCATCGGAGGTGCCCTGAAGAAAGGCTATGAGAGGTGCGCGTGATCGTTGACCCGTATGAGGGCCCACTGCGGCTCCTCCAACCCGTATTCGAGGAACGTGTCTTGATATCAATGGGTGATAGAGGCGTTCTCAACCATAATCGGGCGTTGGCTCCATATATCCAACTGGAAGCAGTAGGTGAAAGAGGCTTCGATCATGCGGCCGTGGCAGACGATCACAATCGTTTTGCCGGTGTACTCGCGCGAGATGCGATCAAGCGCGCGGCATCCACGCATGACGAATTCGGTCCAGCTATCGCCGCTGGGAGCAACGCGGCGGAAAGGCTCTTTGTCTATATGGAACAGACCCCAGCGCTCGCCGATTTCTTCATCGGTCAGACCCTCGCATTCCCCCAGATTAAACTCCTGAACCTCGTCCTCAATGCGCACAGGTAGTCCCAGAGCGGGCGCGATGATAGCGGCCGTCTCCTTCGCTCGCAGGAGCGGGCTGGAGATCAGGACATCAGCGCGGATCTCACCGCTAGCCGCCTGGCGGTCGCGCAAGCGCTCGGCCTGCGTGACTCCCTGCACCGATAGACCAGCATTGGGGATAGCAGACCCGTTGATGCCTGGCTTGAGTCTATCGGCCTGGGCATGCCAAATCAGGTAGAGATGAGTCATATTCGCGCAATCTCCTTCGTCTTTATATAACTGTAATGGATATATCACATATGGATATAATAAGGCAAGAGGGAGTGGGCGTCAAGGTGTCAATCACACGAGGCTACGATGACACTATTTCGCCGCGCATACGCTCTAAGAGCACCTGTAGATTGTAGGGAACCCCATGTTGCATCTCCCACCTGGCCTCCATCTTCGGGATGATCAGCGAAGAGTAGAGGCAGGCAAGATAGAGTGGCGCGAGTTTTTGTGCCAGTTCAAAAATCGCTACCAACTGCTCTTTTGAGGCATAGCGTTCCCAGGGCTGAAGATACGCATCTCGTAAACGCTGCCTACTATGAGCAATAGCAGACCATTTCGTTTCGGCTCCCAGCAAGAAGGGATACAGACTGAAGAAAGGATGCGCGATACAGCTATCTGTCCAATCGAAGAAAAGAGGACCAGCCCTGGTCAGCGCAATATTCTCATCATGGAAATCTCCATGCTCAAGGGATGCAGGAACAGGAGCCTCGGTCAATTGTTGGCACATCGAACGCAGAAGCGGAGTCAAAGAGTGAAGGCGAAGCACGTCCTCTGCGCTCAGACTAAGCGGGGAGTTCGTCATGAGCGAAGGCGTGTCTGCCAGGAGGATATCGAGCTGCTGAGCAAGCGTCTCTGTGGGGAGATACGGGCAACCGAGCGCGTGAAGGCGTTCGATATGCTCTACCTGATCAATCTGAAGCGCGGCATAGCAACGAAGAGCTTCCTCAACATCGTCGAGGCTCTCACTCTGACTGAGCAAAGCATCGCCAAAGTCTCGCATCAACATCCACTGTGCATCAGTATCTATGGCAACAAGTGCCGGCACAGAGGTCGGATAAGCGAGCGCCAAATACGGTAAAAGAGCGATCTCGTGAGCGAAGAATGGGGGTAATGCCTTGAGGTAAAACGTTTCTTTGGTTGTTTTCACACGCAGAAGATATCCTCGCTCTCCTACCCGCAGTTGTTCAGGAGTATCAACGATGCGCTCTCCCAATGGTGCTAGCTGTTGCTCAATCCATGCGACTACCCTTGCAAACCAGCCAGGATGGTACCAGGGCACACGTTGAGTTTTGGAAGAAAGCGTGTTCCAGTCAGCCAGCCATTGCTCAATATGTGACTTGTGATCAGATGATAGCATGGTTATGTGTTGCAGGTCTTCAATGTCAATCCATTGAGTAGATGCATGTGTAGTCAAATCAGAGGAATGAAGCTCCATCACATAGACTCTGGAAAAACTCCTGGTTTCCCCGTTGTAGGTGTCGGACAGACAACGCATGGTTGTCAGTTCTCCACCGAGTTGCCGGCGCATTTCGCGATTGACGAGAGTAACGTCACTCCAGTGAGAATACTGTGTCGTTTCCCAGGCTATGTGAGGGAGAGACCAACCCTCTTGCTCAGAGACCAGGAGAATCCGGCTTCCTTGCGGGTGGAGGATGATACTCATAGCGTTGTAGGAAAAAAGCGCTGGAGAAGCCATAATATTTTTTGTCCCTTGTGTTCAGGTGTTTCTCAGAGCATATCATTATAGTAGACCCAAAAGCCAGTATTCTTCTGCACTTCCGCACTTTCCGTGCCCAGCAGTAAAAAGGAGATGTATGCATCTAGGGCGGCGTTCTCCTGTGCAGTTATCTTCTCCGGCAGTCGTGTGCGGTGCAGCAGTGATACCTGACAAAAATGGAAGATATAAGAGTACAGAGCTTCAGTGCGCGGGTTCAAATGAGTCAAGCACCTCATAACTCGCGTCGCGCCTCTCAAAGTCACCCAGTAATGCCAGATAATACCTCCCCGTTGCTTTGAGTTGAGCGAAGAGGGCGCGGGCGCTTTCGGCCTGCCAGTACCGCCGCTCCCCTGGTGTAAACACCCGACCTTTGACATGGATGATATAGGGATACTCCTGGTAATTTCTGTTTGAGGGATGTTCAATCCTGTGCCGTACTAACTGGTAGCGGGTTTGTTCTGTTAGAAACGAGTATTGCGTTTCATCGTCAACGGGGATCACCTGGGGTGCGATCTCCAGGAGCCTCTCCAGATCGGCAGCGATGGCTGCCATCGGCTGATCACTGGCGAGCCAAATCATCATGTGTGCGGGAAGACCCTGTGCCTGCTGAGCGTATTTCGAGAGCGGGAGATCCTGGCCTGGTGGCGTAAAAGCATCAAGCTGGTTAAACCCGTCATCGACCATCAACAGGCGATATGTGTTCGTCGCTTTGAGCGCATTGAAGGCATCCTGGGCGCGTTTCTGTTGCCACTGGAGACGCTTTTCTGGCTTGCGGATGCTATGCTCATCGACATAAATCAGAAAGCGATAATCTTCAAAAGGCACGATGTGTCCAGTCGCTCGCTCTAGATTTGGAAAATCAGACTCCACCACTGTATAGAGAGTGTTAGCATCAGCAAGCCGGTAGAAGAAATTAAAGCGGTTCTGTTGGTATTCAGCAGGTAAGGCGAGAAGTTCACCCAATTCCTGTGCGAAATGTGCTAAGGACGTATCGGCTGCAACGAAAATCCGGATATTAAATGACATGGCTCTTCCCTCCAATCGTTCTCTCTGGCCGGTATACTGTCCATCACCATCGTTTAGGGAAACGTTCGCTCCATAGAAAACCCGTTGCCAATAATCAGAATATACTTCAGAAGCGCTGGATCAATAGCCCCCGCTCCTATCTGCTGACTCACCCACGAAAAAAAGCCAGCGACATCTTTAGGAGTTATCTTTGTTTGCCTGATATCAAATGTTATATACGGGGACTGTCCCCCCTCTTTCACGGAATCTCGCAATCGGCCTTGTAGTGTGAATGCATCTGAGTCAGGTTGCAGCGACTTAAATTCCATGGTAACTGTTTGTACAGAGTTGCCCACATGAAGCTCAACAGTCGCATCGGGGTTTCTATGGCTTTGTTGAGCAATGACAGGTGTGACCTTATCTGCTTTGCCATTAAGCACAAGCCAGTAGGCAATACGTCTTTCATCGTCTGTGCTGAATCGAACGCTTAATTCATTCACTTTAGTGACAATGGTCTCTATTTGATTTGCATTATAGCCCATTTGCGCGAGTTGGGCGAGTCGAGAGAGCTTGAAACGTGTATGGTGGGCCGAGAGGACTGCGCGCGCCAGAATGGCCTGCACGATCTCATCGGGCGTGAGACCCAAACTCGCGAGCTGATTCACCTCTGAATCATCATAGGTCGCCTTTAGCTTATCCAGTTCCGCTTTGGCAGCATCGGCATGGAGCTTTTGCTCGCGTGTCAGGACAACATTGACGGGAGGGTCCAGGATGCTTCCAGGGTCGGGCACAAACGTGGCGGCCTTTGGAAGTGGGGGTAGAGCAGTCTCATGCTCCATACTTGTGGCCAGATTCCACATATTGTTGGACCATTGATCGATAACACTATTGATGTGTTCGAGCTGGTCTTGCTGGGCCGTGGTTTTATAGAAGTAGACGATAGCCAGTAACGCGACGACGATTTCACCTCCGCCCTCACCTCCTGGCGCGTCGGAAGGGCTGGTGTTGCCAGGACTCTGGACGTTGGGTTGTGCAGGGGCGGCGACCTGGCCCGGCCGGGTAGTGCCATCGGCATAGGGGAAGGTATCTACATAATACTCTACCTCTTTGGAGGCGCGATCACAATCATCGGCGCCGATGCCGAGTTTTTTGGACAGGCCCCTATCATAGTTGGCAAGAAATCTATCAACATCGATATACTGGCCCATCAGAGTGGCGAAAGCATCAGCGGCGTGACCACTGAATGTGCCCCCATCTCCATCGATCAGAGACCAGACCGCTTTGCAAAAATCCTCCAGGCAGGCCGAATGAATGGAGTCGAGTTTGCCAGCCTGGGCGCGAAATTGCCCGACGGGAAAAACGAATTGATCTCGGATGGCTTTTTTTATAACATCTTCATCAGACATGGTGCTCCTCTCTATTCCGCACGACTCTCTAGAGGTGAAGGACGAAAACGCAGGAAGACCTTGTTGAAAACCTTGATTTTGTGCCGGGCTCTACGCTAGAGCCTGCACACAGTGCTTAGGGAGCGAAGCCATGATAGCCCATGAACAGATCACGGATACTCACGTCGGTTCCTTCGACGGAGTCAATGGCATCGAAGAGGGATTGTGCCAGCGCCAGTTGCCACTCATAGGATTGTCGTAAGCGTTGAGCATGGGGTTGAAGAACAGCCCTGACGACATGGGCGCCAAAATCGCTGGGCGTGGTCTCGCAATAGTTCAGCGCAGCATTCCAGGCTTTATCGTGCTCATCCAGGGCTTGTTGTGCGCGCACCAGAATTTTCGCGGCCGTTGTGCGCATATAATCGACAGGATAGCTAAGTAGCTCATCGT
>JALYVR010000251.1 GCA_030853145.1 Chloroflexota bacterium
GGCCAGGAGAGGCTGCTTTTCGTCCTGTCGCTCGCCGTTCATTGCGGCGGGCCGAGCCGAAATACTGCTCTAAATCATTGTTGGTACGTGGAAGGTCTGGCTCGTCGTAATAGTGAAATAACTCAGACCAATAACTTGCTGTGACCTTGCGAAAGGTGGTGAGCATCGTCGTAAGCGTGTCAGAGGAGATAGTTAGCTGTTCCATCTCGGTCAGGAGGGCCCCATAGCACTGGCGTACTTGGTCAACATTCTGCTGCCTTGTGCTATAAGCCGTCCACAGTGTTCCACCACAACACCAGCACACGCCGCGTTGGGGTATGAGCTGCTCTTGCCTCGTTGCCACTGGGCGTGGTCGTTTTCTTGCCATGCGTCTCCTTTAGTTGACGTTTAGACTAAATCGCATCGGCATCGCTATGAGCCGCTCTAGGAGCGGATCGAGACATACAAAATGTCGTATGGTGTGAAGCCACCTCCCAGGCTGATCCAGGCAAATTAGTCTAAACATCAGTTTTCAGTAGGCATCTCTGCCATTCCATATACGCTCGATCACGGAAAGTATTCTATCGCTCCTCCTTCTTCCCAGCGTGAGAGATTGATGCAAAGTGGTTACCTGCTTAAAAATTTCATGATGGCTTCAGTGAAGACGCCTGGCTGTTCGAGCATCGGCATATGTCCGGCCTGTTCAATCAGCACCAGTTCAGCAGAAGGAATTTCACTCAGCAGCCTTTTCCCCTCGTTGGGAGAAGCAAGATGATCTTCCCGGCCCCAGATGATGAGGGTCGGGCATTCTGGAGTGCAAGTCGTAGGCCAGGGTTCGCTGAGAAGAGCACGGAATAGTGGCATAAACCCCTCGCTGGCCCGCTTGAGTGTCTGAAAAAAATCCTCAGTGAGCAAATCATGCTGATAGATAGAGCGCTCAAGTGCTGCACGCGAGTAGATGCGACGATACCTGTCCCCATAAAAGGCTTGAGAGATCCCAGGAGCATTGAGAAGCGTTCGTACTATGCCCGGCAGATTCGTGATCAGCCCACCATCAACAAGGATAAGTCGTTCCACGATAGCAGGATAGTGAACTGCATAGAAACGAGAGAGTAACGCTCCAACTGAGGTTCCGACGAGGAACACCTTCTCTCCATTCAGATCACGAAGTAAATCATTGATCCACTGCATAATATGAGGGAGAGACGGCTTCTTCAAGGCATCACTGCCGTTATGGAAGCCTGGCAGATCAGGAGCGTATACATGAAAGGACTCACCGAGGGTAGCCAGGGTCGTGTGCCAATGAAGCTCAGCATCGCCCAGGCCGCCAGGAATGAGCAGTATTTCTGGGGTGCCAGGCGAGCCGGCTTCCAGGAGATGAACACGCAGATCGCCCAGTTGACGCGTGGAGGTGGTAATAGGGGCCAGTGACATTATCTGCTCCTTCTTTTTTAGGGAAACAAGTCCAGGTTGCTGTTTGGCTGCGATAACTGCTGCACGAAGAGAGATAGAACGGTCGCAAACAAGTCGTCAGGGATGGTTTCAGAATCGATGATATGTTGCATTTCGAGGCCATGAGACACTGCTATGATGACAGAGGCAAACACCTCAGAAGCGAGCGATCCCTTCCGGCCCTCCTCTGAGAGGTACTGCTCGATGAACTGCGCGATTTTCCTGCGCCGCTTCTGATAGCGTAAGGCGTATTGCTGACGTAACGTAGGGTTTCGTGCTGCATGGAGCCAGAACTCGGTAACGAGCAAACGCCAATCCTGGCGGTGGGTAAAGGCATTGACGAAATGCGTTCGTAAGGCATCTATTCGCGTGAAGCTCGGTTCAACTAAAATGCTTTCAAGCATCTGGTCTTCCTGGTTCATAACGCGATCAAGCACAGCCAGAAAGAGATCCTCTTTGGTGGCAAAGTTCGCGTACACCGCTCCTTTGGTCATGCCTACCTCTTGCGCAATCGTGTCAACAGAGGCCCTTTCAAAACCGTAGCGAGTAAAAACACGCGTGGCTACCTCGATGAGACGTGTTCGTGTGACCTCTTGAGCTTCCTTGCGGCCAAGCTTTTTGACCATCATTTCTCTTTCAGCAACAGAGTGAATATCTATTCAGATACTATCAGTATCTGAATAGAAGTGTAACATATCTCTGGTAGGTTGACAAGGGAAGCGCGATAGCGAAATCTGTTTTGATTGCAAACAAGTACTTGACACTACCTCCTGCCTTCCATATACTGTTCATATGGCCGAACACATTATTCGACATACAGAACGAACCGACATTGACAACGGGCCGATCGCTCCGGCGCCGATGGTTGAGCGCGCGTTTCGCTTGCTGGAACTGCTGAGCGCTTCGGAGGAGGGGCTGACACTCTCGGATCTGGCGCGGGCGCTGGATATGAGCAAGGGGAGCATTCATGGGCTGCTCAAGACGCTGGAGAGCAGCCAGGTGATTGAGCAGTCGGAGGAGCGCCTGTACATGCTGGGGCCGCGCATCTACGATCTCGCGCAAGGCTATATCCAGCGCGCGGGCCTGCGCCACTTCGCGCTCCCGGCTATGCGCCGCCTGGCCGCAACCAGCGGCGAGACGGTGTTTCTGGGCCTGGTTGAGCAGAAGAGCGTGCGCATCATCGAGCGTGTCGAGGATGAGGGCGAGACCAGCTCTCTGCGTATCTCGGCCCGGCGCGGCTTGCGTATCCCCCTGTTAGCCGGAGCCACCGGCCGCCTGGTCCTAGCACATGTGCCGGAGCCAAAGCGCGCGGAGTTCCTGCGAACCTATCCCTTGCAGCGTTTCACAGAACGCTCGATCACCGACCCCGCACAATTTCTGGCGGCGGCCGGGGAGAGTGCGCGCGCCGGCATCAGTGTCGATCACGAGGAGTATCTGCCCGGTGTAAACGCGGTGGCCGCGCCCATCTACGGCCTTGGCCGGTCGTTGGTTGCCTTGCTCTGGATCGTCGGTTTCGCCTCGCACTTCGACGATGAAGCCATCACTCGCGCCGTTCCACAGTTGCGCGCCGAGAGCGAAACGATTTCACACTCACTGGGCGCGAAGTAAGAAATTGGAAGGTGCAGGCTGGTCTGCGCCTGGTCCCTTTCGTGTAGGGGCGCCGCTGGCCTGTGCCCCCCTATACGAAAGACGGAGGTTGCTATGCGTGAACTGATAACGCTCCATGTGAATGGTGAAGATCACGAATTGGCGGCGCTGCCGCACCGCACGTTGCTGGAGGTGCTGCGCGAGGATATGGGGTTGAGTGGGACCAAGCATGGCTGCGAGCTAGGCGAGTGCGGCGCCTGCACTGTGCTCATTGATGGGCTGCCGGTACTTTCCTGTCTTACGCTGCCGCTTGAGGTGCTGGATTGCGAGATCACCACCATTGAGGGTCTGGAGCGCAATGGCAGCTTGCATCCTCTGCAAGAGACTTTCGCCGAGTTAGGCGCGGCCCAGTGTGGCTACTGCACGCCCGGTATGTTGCTGGCCGGCGCCGCGTTGTTGCGCGCTACCCCGCAGCCGACGCGTGAGCAGGTGAAGGAGGCGCTGGCCGGGAACCTGTGTCGTTGTACCGGGTATACCAAGATCTATGAGGCCGTCGATGCCGCTGCGGAGCGTCTTGTGAAGAGCGGAGGGCAGTCATGAGCGAACAACAACACTATCACATTATCGGCTCGCCCCGCTCCAAAGTTGACGCCTATGGCAAGGTCACCGGGCGCGCGCTCTATGCCGACGATATGCACCTGCCGCGTATGCTCTACGGGGCCTTGCTGCGTTCTCCCCACGCTCACGCGCGCGTCCTCTCCATCGATACGCGTCGCGCCCTGGAACTGCCGGGCGTACTCGCGGTCCTCACCGGCGAGGATCTGCCCACGAAGTTTGGTATCTTGCCGTCCAGCCAGGACGAGTATGCCCTGGCCATCGACAAAGTGCGCTACGTTGGTGATCCCGTGGCCGCCGTGGCCGCGCTCGACCCCGATACCCTTGAGCAGGCCTTGAAGCTCATCGAGGTGGAGTACGGGGTGCTGCCCGCGCTCATGAGCATCGACGAGGCGCTGGCGCATCCCGAAGTCAAGATCAACGATGAGGCGCGCGTCGGCAACATCCACAAGGCCGTTAACTACGAGTTCGGCGCGGTCGAGGCCGGCTTTGCCGCTGCCGATTATGTGCGCGAGGACTGGTTCTACTATGAGGGCAACAACCACGCTCCCCTGGAGGCGCACGCCTGTGTGGCGCGCTGGGAGCCGAACCCCAGCGATCCCGTGGGCGGCAAGATGACGCTGTGGTCCTCCACGCAGACGCCGCACTATGTGCATCGCGAACTGAGCAAGGTGCTGCACATACCGGCGTCACATATGCGCGTCATCGCACCAAACGTGGGCGGCGGCTTCGGCGGCAAGACCGACCCCTTCTCTCACGAGATCTGCGCCTGCGAACTTTCGCGCCGCACGAGCCGCCCCGTCAAGATTACCTGCACGCGCGAGGAGGTCTTTCTGATCCACCGGGGCCGCCACCCGGTCAAGATGTGGATCAGGACCGGCGTGAAGCGCGATGGCACGATTACCGCGCTGCACTTCCGCTCGTTCCTTGATGGCGGCGCCTACGGCTCATACGGCGTGGCCTCGACCTACTACACCGGCGTGCTGCAGACGGTGACCTACAAGGTGCCGGCCTATAAGTTCGAGGGCATGCGCCTCTTTACAAACAAGCCTCCTTGTGGCCCCAAGCGCGGTCACGGTACGCCGCAGCCGCGTTTCGCCGTTGAGGTCCACCTTGATAAGATCGCCGAGGACCTGGGCCTTGACCCGCTTGAGATACGCCGCCGCAACCTTGTCGAGCCGTATACCTATACCGTGAATGGCCTGCGCATCACCTCCTGCGCGCTTGGCGAGTGCCTTGAGAAGGTGACCGAGCGTTCTGGCTGGCAGGAGTTTCAGGCCGCTCACCGGGTTGGAGCAGAGAGTGAGCAGCCGGCGAGTCCGTTCAAAAAGGGCCTGGGCCTGGCCGCCTCCACGTATATCTGCGGCGCCGGCAAGCCCATCTACTGGAACGATATGCCCCACTCGGCCGTACAGATCCGCCTGGATCGCGGGGGCGGCGTCGTAGTCTACTGCGGCGCGACCGACATTGGGCAAGGTTCGACCTCGATGCTGGCCTACGTTGTGGCGGAAGAGCTGGGCGTGCATCCTGAGACGATCCATGTGGAGACCGCCGATACCACGCTCACGCCCGTCGATCTCGGCTCGTACTCCAGCCGCGTCACCTTCATGGCCGGCAACGCCGCCATTGCCGCTGCGCACAAGCTCAAAGAGCAGCTCCTGGTCGTGGCCAGCGAGCACCTGCGCGTGCCTGTTGAGCGCCTGCAAGCGGCAGAGGGCGTGATTTATCACGAGGACGATCCGGGTGTCTCGATGCCCTTTGTGCAGGCGGTGCAGCGCGCGGAGGCGCGCTTCGGCGCCCTGGTGGCTGCTGGCTCCTATACCCCGCCTGACGATATTCATGGCGACTACAAAGGCGCCGGCGTTGGTCCCTCGCCCGCCTACTCCTTCTCTGCCTGCGTAGCCGAGGTAACGGTTGACGAGGAGACTGGCGAGGTTGTCGTCGACAAGCTGTGGCTGGCGCACGATGTCGGGCGCGCCCTCAATCCTCTGCTCGTGGCCGGCCAGGTCGAGGGCAGCGGCTACATGGGTTTCAACGAGGGCGTCATGGAGCAGCAGATCTTCCGCAGAGGCCAGCACAAGATCCCTTCTTTGCTGGACTACAAGCTCGCGACCACCCTTGACACGCCGGAGATCGAGACGATCCTGGTCGAGGTACCCGACCGCGAGGGTCCCTTCGGCGCCAAAGAGGCGGGCCAGGGGCCGATCAATCCCGTTATGCCGGCCATCGCCAATGCCGTCTACAACGCCGTCGGTGTGCGCATCGACGAGATCCCGATCACGCCCGATAAGGTGCTCAGAGCCTTGAGAGCCAGGACGCAGACCAGCGCCGCCGCTCAGCGGCCTCAGGTCCCACCGGTCAAGGTCCCGTCTCCCTGGCCCTCGCGCCTGATCGCCTGGAGTCCCACAGTAACGCAGGTGCCGCTGCCCAACGGCAATGGCAACGGAAACGGTCATACAGGCGAGACGCGCCCCTATGTGGACACAAAAGGAGGGAAGGCCTGATGTTAAGACTTCCCCCCTTCCGCTACCTGGGTCCGCGCAACCTTGCCGATGCTGCCAGTATGCTGGCCCAAGAGGGTGAGCCGGCGATGTTGGTGGCCGGTGGCACGGACCTCTATCCAAACATGAAGCGCCGCCAGTTTACGCCGCCCGTCCTGATCGGGCTGCGCGGCATCGCGGCCTTGAAGAATATCAGCGGTTCACCCGAAACTGGTCTGCGCCTCGGCTCCGGCGTCACACTTACCAACCTAGCGGCGCATCCCCTGGTGCAGGCGCACTACCCGGCGCTGGCGTTGGCGGCCGGCTCAGTCTCGACGCCGCAACTGCGCAATGTTGGCACCATCGGCGGCAACCTCTTTCTGGACACGCGCTGCAACTACTACAACCAGACCGAGTTCTGGCGGCACTCAATCGGCTATTGCCTGAAGAAGGACGGCGATATCTGCCTGGTCGCCCCCGGCAGCCCGCGTTGCTGGGCAATTGCCTCGGCAGATACCGCCCCGGTGCTGGTCAGTCTGGGGGCGCAGGCACGCCTGGTCAGCGCGGATGGCGAGCGTGTGCTGCCTGTGCGCGAGCTGTTCCGCGACGATGGCATGCACCCCTATGTGAAGGCGCCCAATGAGATCCTCAGCGAGATCCTCCTGCCGCCGGCGACCGGTTGGCGCAGCACCTATGTCAAGCTGCGCCGGCGCGGCTCGTTCGACTTCCCCATCCTGGGTGTTGCTGTGGCCCTGCGCACTGCTGGTGACGGCACCATCGCCGACGCGCGCATCACGCTGGGCGCCGTGGCCTCCTATCCGGTCGAGGCCACCGAAGCCGCGGCTCTGCTGCTGGGCCAGCGGCTCACGCCCGACCTGATCGAGATGGTAGCCACGACCGCCGCCAAACGCGCGAAGCCGCTCGACAACGCCGACCTGACCATCAACTTCCGCAAGCAAGTCACGCCCGTGTATATCCGCCGCGCCCTCGCCGCGCTCGCCGGGTG
>JALYVR010000252.1 GCA_030853145.1 Chloroflexota bacterium
CCTCCCAACGCTCGCCCTCGGCTTTGTCCTGGCCGTGGTTTAGGGGATCTCTGTCCAGAGCATGGGGCCGCTCGTGCCCTGTTTATCGATCTGTATTGAGCTGCCACTCTGTGTATTCACCAGGTAGATGCCTGGTTGGCCATCGCTCAGGGCCACGATCAACTGGTGCGGCGTCGTGGCCGACCAGGCGAAGGCAGAGACCGCGCCTCGCAGCCGTAGAGTAGTTTTCTTACCCTCCGGCATCTTGAACACAGTGACCTGTGTGCCTGTGCTGTAGGCGACTTCCCGGCTATCTGGCGACCAGGCAGGAGCGGGATCGATGGCGGCCCTGGTGGCGACAAGCGTATCGCTATGGCTTGTGGCGTTGATGATATGGAAGCTGCCGACGCCGGATGTTGCCGCTTCCAGGTAGTCGACCTGGGTGCCATCCGGTGACCACTGGGCCAGGCTTACTTGTTTGCCCGTGGTCAAAGCCACGCGCGCGCTGTAGCCGGAGACATCGACGCGCCACAGGTCCGCCGGCCGGCCCGCGATGGTTGAGACAAGTAGCCAGCTTCCCGCTCCACTATGCCCGCTACGACTGTAGATGGCCTGCTCGAAATCGCCGGTTGCCAGCACCTGCGCGCCAGGCGTGCCTCCAGGCCCCACATGGCGCATCCAGATACTACGCACGTGTCCGATTACCCCCACGCTCCAGGTAACGGTGGGAGTATCGGTGCTGGGTGACCAGTTCAGTGTGAGAACCATGTCGGAGGCGTTGGCTGGCGTGCTCACTCTCTCAGAGATAGTCAGCAGACCATGGTTCTCGGTGTTATAGTCCAGGATACTCGTCCCGCCGCGTTGGGTCAGCACAAAAGCCAGCCGATTGCCATCCGGCGACCAGACAGGCTGAGATACGCTTCCCTGGGTGGGCAGGGAGACCTGCTGCACACTATTGGCATCCATAGAGACAATATAGAGGCCGGCCTGTCCCGTGCCAGCGGGGTCTGCGACGAATGCCAGCATAGAGCCATCTTTGGACCATGCCAGGCTGTGAAGGATCGCGGCGCCTGTGTCCGTATCCCAGACCGTCGCTGGTTGCACGCCGGCTTTGAGGAGGCGTTGTGGGACAGGAGTATCGAGTTGACCATCGCTACGAATGGTGTGAACATATGCTTGCTGGAGATCGATATAGGCCACCTTGTCGCCGGCTGAGCGACCGGGGAGCGCCGGGCTAATCTGCCAGGTCGGCGCGACGGCGACTCCTGCCGGAGTGAGACGGTTCGCGGGCGTCGTCCCCTCGTCGGAGATGCTCCAGAGGGCGCCATTGCGCAGGAAGACGAAACGTGCCCCGGCCGGCAGAGGTCCCGCCGGCTGCGGACCGCTGGGCGGCGTAATGGTCTGTCCGTTGCTGGCCATGTTTGCCTGTTGGAGCCAGAGGTTCCGGCCGATCAGGCCCCCCACCAGGAGCGTGAGCAGAATGGCGGCGGCGGTGACTGCCTGCATAATCCGCAGGCCCCAGGGTCCGCGAGATCGCTGCTTCGGAAATGCCACTGCTGGCTGTCTGCGCGTTGGGGCCGTGCTTGTGCTGCTACGGCCTCCGGGGATCGCCACCAGTTGCGGGCGACCGGGGGTATCATGCCTGGTAGCGGCTTGCGAGGGACGTTGCTGGCCATGCTCTGTATCCTGCATGGAGCCGGGTCTGCTAAGTTCTAGATACTCCGGCGAAGAAAAGATACGCTCACGCAGCGCGGGACTGGGACTAACACGCGGCATCTGAGAGAGGAGGGTATCGAAATGGCTATAGTCGGCGAGGAGAGCGCTGCAGCGCAGGCACTCCTGTAAATGAGAGGCGGCGTACCGGTGTTCTTCCGCAGCGAGCGCATTGTCAAGGTAAGGACTGAGTAGCTCCTCGACTTGCTCGCAGTTCATTTTACTCCTCCTCCTTGCTCCAGGGTTTTGTAATGCTCTCGGAAGGATTGGCGCGCACGCGATAGATACATCTTGACACCGCTCTCCGCAATATTCAGCGCCCTGGCGATCTCGCTGTAAGAGAACCCCTCTTGCGTGTAGAGCAGCAGCGCAGCCCGGTATTGCTGGGGCATGCGCCGCAGGGCGGCGCGCACAAGTTCTGTCGTGCCATACACTTCTTGTGGGTCTGCGCTCTCGGCGTCGGCCGGCTCATGGTCGAGATCTTGCCAGGGCAGCCAGGCAATCAACTTGCGGCGCCGCAGCGCGTCATACGCCGTGTTGGTGGCAATGCGATAGAGCCATGCGGACAACTTCAAGTTCGCGTCCATCTTAGGCAGTGCCCGGAACGCCTTCAAGAAGGTGTCTTGCGTCAGGTCATCAGCCTGCTCGCGGTCCCCCACCAGGTGATAGACATAATTGTAGATAGGTGTTTTGTATTCGTCGTAAATCTGGTCAAAGGACCAGGTACTTTCCGTGGTTTCTGCCCTTGCCATGCGCTAGATCCCTTCGATGGCTATAGCTATCAACCTGTCCGTTCCATCAAGCGATAGCTACGCATCTCCGAGCCGCGCAGTTGCTCCCTGCGGGTGCGGAAAGGCTTCATCCTTCTGTTAGTGGAACGGACAACCTGCACCGGTAGTAACATAGTGAAATAGGTATGTTACTGCCTGTGTGCTGCATATCATGTTAGCATATTTGACCCAAACCCTGAAATCAGTCGCTGTCAGGTTAGTACTATTTGGGGACGCATGTCGCTGTTCGGGGCACCGGGGGCGCGCGTGCTATGACGTGAATATCGCCCTGCCCAAACAGTCCTGTTTCTTTGCTGAATGGGTTCAGGTATGGTACCATACACACCAGGAAAGAGAGTAATCTATTGTGTAAGGAGAGCGCTGGCTATGCTTGAAGAGGGTCGACCGCAACCTGTGCGCACCGTATGGTGGGGCGAGGACGAGCACGGGGCAGCCGTTCACCTGGTTGATCAGTCGCTCCTTCCCCAGCAGGTGCTCTATCTCAGGCTCACCCACGAAGAGCAGGTCGCCGATGCAATTACGACGTTAAAAGTACGCGGCGCGCCGGCTATCGGGGTGACTGCAGCGTTCGGCATGGCGCTGGCCCTTGCGCGCCTGCTGCGTGAGCGCGGTAGCGCCCTGACGTTTGCGGAAGCGCAGGATCACCTGCGGGCCGTTGGGGCACGCCTGCGTGGCACCCGTCCGACGGCCGTGAATCTCGCCTGGGCGGCGGCGCGTATCGAGGAGTGTGTACGACGCGCCAGCGCTGAACAATGTTCAGCGCAGCATTTGGCCCAACTCGTGCAAGAAGAGGCCCAGGCCATTGCCGATGAAGACTTTGATGCATGTATGCATATGGGTAGATACGGGGCCGACCTCATCGCGGATGGAGATGTGCTGCTGACGCATTGCAATGCCGGGGCGCTGGCCACCGCCGGCTTGGGCACGGCCCTGGCACCGATGTACGTGGCGCACCGAGCTGGCAAGCGCATTCATGTCTTTGTCGATGAGACCCGTCCGGTGCTTCAGGGCGCCCGCTTGACTGCCTGGGAACTCCAGCAGGAAGGCGTGCCGCTGACGCTCATCACGGACAATATGGCAGGACACTTCATGCGGCATGGCGGGATCAAAGCTGTTTTTGTAGGGGCCGACCGCGTGGCCGCCAATGGCGATGTGGCCAACAAGATCGGAACGTACAGTGTCGCGGTGCTAGCGCATGCTCACAATATTCCGTTCTATGTTGTGGCTCCATGCTCCACCATCGACCTGGCGCTCCCCACGGGTGACTACATCCCCATCGAGCAACGTCATCCCAATGAGGTGACAGGTGTACGCGGCATGGCTATTGCCCCTGATGGCGTGCATGCGGCAAATCCGGCCTTTGATGTCACACCGCATATGTATGTGACCGCGATCATTACTGAGAAGGGCATCGCGCGCGCTCCTTATAAGGAGTCGCTGGCGGCGCTCTGCTCGGCGTATCATATTAGTGGGAAGCAGGCAGATAGGTAAATGGAGACAGAAGTTGTGCAGGCAGTTGCCCAGCACGCTGAGGAAACGCTGGGCAAAGAAGGATTCCGCTATATCAGCGCTGTGGTGGCGAATAGTAAGATGCTCGCATTGGAGCTAGAGGCGCAAGAAGATGGGGATACCGGCGTAGTAGATATGGATGTACTGGTGATTGCTAGCTACCTGCATGATATCTCTACACCAGTGCATGGCTACCATGACCATCACCTCAAATCCGCTGCTATGGCGGCGGAATTTTTACGCGAACTTGATGTGCCGGACGAGCAGGTGACCAGGGTGGAGCAGATCATCCTGGCGCATACATCGTCCGCCCCCGCGGACGAGCAGCAGGAGGAGTCTGTGCCGCTGGAGGCGCGTATCCTCTACGATGCCGATAAGCTGGGACGCCTGAGCGGGCTGGCGGTGGTCACCTCGTTGATCGAGTTCGGCGCGCGCTATCCCAACCGTGCCGTAACGGGCGAGGTGCTGGCCGCCATTCTTCGCCATATCGAAGAACGTTTCGTCGATCTCTACCAATCCCTCAATACGACTCCCGCGCGCGAGATGGCGCGCGAGAAGTTCGGCAATACGCTGTCATTTCTCGATGGGGTCATTGAGCACCTGAGCGATGCTACGCCTGTGTGATATGCCGCACGCGCCGCGCAATTGACCTTGATGTGTATGAACGAGTATAATAACTCCGATCCAATGGGCAGGTTCGATCTGCCTTTGTAATGTTTTCATGAAAAAAGTTTGTACTGGAGGATGTGAGGACGTGGCCATTCTCGTTGTTGGTTCTGTGGCCCTCGATACGGTTGAAACGCCGTTTGCCAGAGCGGAAGACGCTCTTGGCGGGGCCGCTTCCTATTTTTCTACCGCGGCTTCGCTTTATAACCAGGTGAACCTGGTGGCGGTCGTGGGCAGTGATTTTCCGCGTGAATACCTTGATTTCTGGCGCAACCGCTCGATTAACCTGGCGGGCTTGCAGGTCCATGATGGCAAAACCTTCCGCTGGGCCGCGCGCTATCATCTGGATATGAACGCGCGCGATACGCTGGATACCCAGCTTGGCGTGTATGCTGGTTTCCACGCGCTCATCCCTGATGAGTACCGTGCTAGTTCCCTGCTGTTCCTGGCCAACATCCAGCCTGAGTTACAGTTGGAGGTGTTAGAGAGCGTACCCCGCATGCAGCTCACCGTCCTCGATACGATGGAACTGTGGATCGAGACGGCGCGCGCGCAATTGACTGAGGTCATCAAGCGCGTCGATGTGCTGCTGATGAGCGAGGAAGAGGTGCGCCAGTATACCGGGCAGGGAAGTATCCTCGCCGGCGTGCGTCAGCTCCTGGCCCTGGGCTTGAAATATGTGATCGTCAAACAGGGTAGCTATGGCGCGCTCCTCTTCGGCGCCAATGGCACCTATTTTAGCGCTCCAGCCTATCCCCTGGAAGAGGTCGTCGACCCCACGGGAGCCGGCGACGCCTTTGCCGGTGGGCTGCTTGGCTACCTCTCAACCGTTGTGCCGCGACCCGACGGCCAGTTTAGCATTGATGATATCAAGCGCGGCGTGGTTCATGGCAATATCCTGGGCTCGTTTGTCTGCGAGGACTTCAGCATCGGCTGCCTGCGCACCCTGAAGCTCAGTGATGTCGCCGCACGCTACCAGGCGCTTGTCGAGTGTTCGCACTTCGATCCCAACTGGCAGTCCCTCGCCGCTAGCACAACGGCGTAGGGATGGCGTTGGCCTCATACAAAGAATTGTAGTTCAAGATGTCTGTGGCAGCTCTGTTATCAACGTGGCCGTTCACAGGAAAAAGAAAAGGATATCACCACATGTCAACATCAACTCAGGGAGATGTAAAGGATATTTCCTTAGCCACACGAGGCAAGGACCGTATCGAATGGGCGGCGAAGGAGATGCCGGTATTGCGCCTCATTCGCGAGCGCTTCACGAAAGAGCAGCCGCTCAAGGGCGTGCGCATGTCAGGCTGCCTGCATATCACGACCGAGACGGCGAACCTGGCGATTACGCTGAAGGCTGGCGGCGCCGATCTCGTGCTCTGCGCCTCGAATCCGCTCTCAACCCAGGATGACGTGGCCGCTGCGCTGGTGAGCGTGTACGGCATTCCGACGTACGCCATTAAGGGCGAGGATGAGCAGACCTACTATCGCCACATCAATACAGTGCTGGACCACAAGCCCCAAATGACCATGGATGATGGCTGCGACCTGGTATCGACGATCCACACGACGCGCACCGAGCTGCTGCCCGACATTATCGGCGGCATGGAAGAGACCACCACTGGCGTCATCCGCCTGCACAGCATGGAGAAGAACGGCGTGCTGCGCTTCCCTGTGCTGGCGGTGAACGAGTCCGATACGAAGCATATGTTTGATAACCGCTACGGCACCGGGCAGAGTTCGCTAGACGCCATTGTGCGCTCCACGAATATCTTGCTGGCGGGCCGCACCTTCGTGGTCTTCGGCTACGGCTGGTGTGGGCGCGGCGTGGCTTCGCGCGCGCACGGCATGGGCGCGAATGTTGTCGTGGCCGAGGTCGATCCCACGCGTGCCCTGGAGGCGCTGATGGACGGCTATCGCGTGATGCCAGGTGTGGAAGCGGCCGCGCTTGGCGATATCTTCATCACGGTGACCGGCAACGTCAATGTGCTTGATCGCCAGCATTTCGAGCGCATGAAGGATGGCGCGATTCTCGCTAACTCCGGCCACTTCAATGATGAGATTAACATTCCCGAACTGGAGAAGCTGGCCACCAACAAGCGCCGCGTGCGCGACTTCGTGGATGAATACACCTATGCCGATGGCCGGCATGTACACTTGCTGGCCGAGGGCCGCCTGGTCAATCTCTCGGCGGCGGAAGGCCATCCCGCCAGCGTCATGGATATGAGCTTCGCCAACCAGGCCCTTGGCTCCGAGTATATGCTCCAACATGCCAAAGAACTGGAGCCACGCGTCTACACATTGCCCGCCGACCTGGATAAGAATATCGCCCGCCTGAAGCTCCATGCCATGGGCGTGAAGATCGATACGCTGACCGAGGCCCAGGATACCTATATGAATTCCTGGGAATCCGGCACCTGAGCGAGAACCCGTAGCGCGTGGCTTGCCTCGCCGTCCCTGTAACCA
>JALYVR010000253.1 GCA_030853145.1 Chloroflexota bacterium
CTTATGAAGAGTCTTGCCAAGAATGCTAGCGGCTAGCAGAACGATTGGGAGCATTGCCTCGTTGTGGACGCGTTGCTGTCGTCCTGGGCTTTCTTCTGGCTGAGTATTCTGGCTCCGCTGTTTCAAAGGCAGGCGCCTTATGTTTGACCCTGGTCCCTGCAACGCTAGATGGTCTGCCTACACCTCTCCTGCCATCCCTCTCCCTGTCGAAGGAGGAGCGTTCTCGCGAGGGAGCGTCCTCCCGGCGCCAGGCCGGTCTGCGCGTTGCTGTTCCAGCGGGAACACGCTCTCTCTGTCGATCTCTCCTGTCGGGTGTCGCCTGGCTGTCTTGTTGTCGCCGGGCAGGTCTGCCGCGCTCCTGGGCGGGCGAGATCACCTGCTCGCGGTCATGTTCTGGCTGTTGCTCGTCGTCCTGCTTGTGTTCCTGCGTTCTCGACGCCTCTACCCTGGCCAGCAGTTGTGTCTCGCTGGCTTCCTCGTTAAGAGCGAGTCGCTGCAAGGCGACCGGCTGCCCTAGACTGCGCGTCATACGCCGCCATGTGGGGACATCTGATGGGGCCAGTAGCGTAATCGCCTTGCCTTGCCGCCCCATTCTGCCTGTGCGGCCAATGCGGTGCGTAAACAGCTCGCTCGATTCTGGAAGCTCGTAATTGATGACCTGGTAGATGCCCGTAATGTCCAGCCCACGAGCGGCTATATTTGTGGCCAGCAGTGTCTGCACGTGACCGCGGCGGAACGCGGTCAGCACCTCTTCACGGGCGCGCTGGCTCTTGTTGCCGTGGAGTGTGCCTACCGTAAATCCGAGCTTATTGAGCTGTTTGCCTAACTTCTCGACCCCGTGTTTTGTCCTACCAAAGATCAGGCTGCTTTCTCCCTGCGTGGAATGCAAGAGGGTACAGAGTGCCGCTATCTTCTGATCGTTCGGCACCTGATACGCAATCTGTTCAATGGTGTTTTCCACATCCGAGGCCGGCGCAATGGCAATGGTGACTGGATTTTTGAGGAATTTTTTCTGGAGCTTCTCAACCCAGTCCGGCATGGTCGCTGAAAAGAAGGCCATTTGCCGCGTGTCGGGCGTGGTTGTGAGTATCTCTTCAACAACGGGGGCGAAACCGCTGTCCAACATCTGGTCTGCCTCGTCAAGCACGCATATGCGTAGCTGGTTCAGCACTAATGTGCCGCGATCAAGGTGGTCCTTCACGCGTCCGGGGGTGCCTATGACGATCTGCGCGCCATAGCGCAGTGCTGCGATCTGGCTGCCATAGGGCCGTCCTCCCACCAGCAGCGCCATCGAAAGCCGCCGGCTACTTGCCAGCTTGCCCAGGACCGCATGTACCTGGATCGCCAGTTCGCGCGTTGGCACGAGAACCAGCGCCTGGACGACGCGTTTATCCCTGGCTAAGCGCTCTACCAGGGGGAGGCCATAGGCGAGCGTCTTGCCCGATCCGGTCGCTGATTGCCCCACCAGGTCCTTGCCGGCGAGTAGCACCGGAATTGCCCCAAGCTGAATAGGCGTGGGCTGTGTGATCTCCATCGTTGTCAGCACCGCGCGTGTCGCGGGTTGTAATTGAAAGTCATCAAAAGATGGCATGAAAAATCCTTTCGGCCAAAGCGCTCCTTGCGGGCGCGGTAAAATTCCTGAAAGCCCTATGCCAGCAGGAAGTACCAGGAGCAGACCGTAGGATACGGGAGCAACGCTGCTAGCTGATATCAAGTACGAACATGTGTGCAGGAAGAGAGTATTCTATAGAGGATTGCTCAGAACTCTTTAGCGTCTTTACCGGGGAACAGGGTATGCTAGCAGCCTGCTCCATGCCTTGCACAGTCATAACTACTGTAGTGTACCTTTTTGTGAGCTTCCCGTCAAGTCAAGCTCAAAAGTACTTTCCCCGCTCCAGCTCAGAGGTGGCTGGATGCTATCTTGGCCTATAGCTTCCGCAAAGCCTGCGCCAGCGTCTCTATCTCCTCCTGCGTGTTGTAGAACCCGGTGGAGATGCGTAGCGAGTGCATATCATGAATGCTGCGGATATAGATATTATGCTCCTCGCGCAGGCGTTTGACCACATCTTCGGGGTTGTGACCTTCCAGAGTGAAGGCCAGCAGGCCACTGGCTCCTGGTCGCGGCGTCAATATAGAGACTCCTGGTACGGCTTTGAGTACCTCAGCGGCGTGCATGTTCAAGGATGAGATGCGCTCGAAGAGCCATTGATGGCCGACGGTCTCCTCCAACCATGCCAGCGTGGCCGACTGCCCGGCGAGCGCGGCCGACTGTCGCCCGCCCAGTTCGAAGCTCTGTGCATGCTGGTGTAGCTCCCACTCGATGCCTTCCTCGTGTTTCATGGAAAAGTAGCCTACGTAGGTTGCTCGCACATAGTGCTGGGACGCGCGATTCACGTAGAGTGCCCCTGTGCCATCGGGACCGCAGAGCCACTTCTGCATGGGGATGGCGTAGAAGTCCACATCCAGCGCCTTGACATCAATCGGGATCGCCCCGGCTGATTGCGCGCCATCAATCAGGACCGGGATATCTGCTGCGCGGCCCAGGCGGGTCACTTCGCTGACATTGAGGACCGTTCCCGTCTGGAAGGAGACATGCGAGAGGACGATCAGCCGTGTGCGCGGCGTGATCAGGGCGGCGATAGCCTCTTCAGCAGGCCGCTCTCCAAGGGGGCCAAGGTCCGCGATACGCAGTACAATCCCGAAGCGCTCCCGGATCTGGTACAGCGGGGCCAGCGCGCTGATATGTTCCTGGTTGGTTGTGATGACCTCGTCACCTTCGCGCCAGTTCAAGCCGTAGGAGATACTGTTCAGTCCTTCTCCGGTGTTATCGGTCAAGGCGATCTCCTGTGTATCGGCGTTCAGGAGTTGTGCGGAGCGGCGGCGCGCATCGCCATAAATACTCTCCATGGCCTCAAAGCCCGCCGGCCCCAAACGTCCCTCACTCCACTCTCTCTGAAGCCGCTCCTGGATAGCCTGGGTGACGCAGTGCGGCAATGGGCCGAACGTGCCCGTATTGAGGTACAGGTGAGAGGTGGTAGCGGGCATCTGCTGGCGAATATGTTGCACATGGGTGAGGTCGGACACGGTGTACTCCTTTGTAGTGGTTTGCTTATAGCCATAAGTAACTACAAACAATGGGCATGTAGAAAAATATGTGTATGTAGTAAGTATATCTTACACAAGTGGGTCTGCTCAACCTCTGCTGCATAAGAGGGTACGCGTCATTTTTTCGTGGTCCCTTCCATCCACTCCCTTCACTCCGCTCCGCCCCAGAGATTCAGTATGAGATTGCGCTGTTGAAACACCTGACGGGCAAAGGCCTCCTTGTGGCAAATACCATGGAAGGTGCAGATGGCAAAACCCTTCACACATTTGTGCAAAAATGTGACGCGCACCCTGCATAAGATCGCTCCTCTCTCTTCACTAAAATGAGTTGTATTGAGAGAGCATGAGGCGTATGATAGCGTTGGTGTGCTGACCAGATATAGCGGCTATGATTGACGAAAGGCAGACGACCCTGTATGCGTATACGAACATATCGCTCCTCGGACACCCTTGCGCTCGCGCATATACGCCAGCTTGCCGCGCAGGCTGACTCCACCGAAGCCAGGAGTGGAGCAGATTTTGAAGCGTGGCTCAGCGAGCCTGCGTTGGAAGCGGAGTTCAATGTCTTTGTGGTGACCGATGATGATAGCGAGTCGAATCAATGGGGGCAGAGTGAGACGCTGGAGGGGATTGAGGGGGAGATCGTCGGCTATACTGTTCTCCAGTTGCAGCAGCGCCCGCAATCCTACCACTTTCGCTGCGAGGGTGCTGTGCTTCCCCAGCAGCGGCGTCGCAACGCTGGCCGGTCCTTGCTGATCTGTGCCCTCAATCGCGCGCGCATCTGGGCCTCCGAATTCGAGCTTGAGGCCGAACAGGAGGGGGTACCCATTTACTTCGAGGCCCTCCTCCCGCTCAGCGATCCGGTAGCGGCGCGCCTCGCCGCCAAATGCGAGATGACAGCGACCGAGGAAGCAGTGGCGGGCGGAATGCGGCTGTACCGGCGCGAGGAGCTATAAGCTGGCGTGCTTTGCATCTTCTCTCGAGGTGGCACGAATCACCGTGGCGGCGTCTGGCCGGACCCCTCCGGCATCGGCCGCAACTCCGCGAAGAATTGATAGTATGCCCTGAAAGGGGGTAAGACCTCTCAGGGCATATGCAATCTATGGTCCTGGTGTGAAGCTAACGTTATCAAAGGTTGCCGTTCCAATGGCTGTTGCTTTATGCGAGCAGACAAAGAGTCCGGCAGTTGCGCTGCCAGTGATAGTCAGGGTCTTCGATATGACCCGCGTCCAGGTAATGCCATCGCTGGACACAGAGGCGGTAAAGGTGTTCCCCACTCGCGTTAACTTCATCCAGACATTGGGGAAGGTGTATGTGCCACCCCCAGTAGACCCGGTAAAGTTGTATTGCACCTTAATGCCGCCTCCAGGAGCGACCGCGATCAAGATATATGAGGTGCCAGTGGCCGTCGATTGTTTGAACATGATCCCGGCCTTGGCATTGGAACTCGTATTCGTTTGCGATGTGACGCGCGCGATAAGGGTGCCATTGCCGCTCACGGGCTGATAGGCATAATTGAACTGGTCGCTGGTTTTGTAGATGTCGGTCCCTGCGCCGTTTACCGTGAACACGTTGTTTGTATAGGTCGCGGACCCCTTGAGAGTTGGGGAACCGACATCGCTGTCAGCCCAGGGAGTTGGGAGCGAAGTATTGGTGGAGGTCGTGACCTGAACATGATCAAAGGCGGCGGTGCTGTACTGGCCGACGTTATGCGAATTCACGAACAGCCCGACGGTGGCATTGGCGTTCATCGTGACATTCGTTGTGCCAATCATTGTCCAGGTATTTCCGTCGGTGGAATACCACGAAGTGAAGGTATTGCCAACTCGTTGCAACTTCAGCCACTCGTTGGGAGAGTTATACCCGGCGAGCGCTGTGGGCGAAGTTACCGATTGCGAGCCAGTAAAATTGTATTGCATATGCACGCCATTGCCGACGGGTGGCGTGATTGGTGGGAGTGGAGCGTCACAGCCATTGGGGGTGCAGCCTACGCCATTGATATTAGGCGTATTAGGACTGGCAGTAGGCGTGACCAGGGCATCCACATAGGATGAGTTAGTTGTTGTGGACTCCTTGATCATGATGCCTGCCTTGGCCCACGGGCTCGAATTCGTCTGATAGCGCACGCGCGCGATAATGGTTCCGTCGCCGTTCAATGGCTGGTAGACATAGCGGAACTGGTCATGCGTGCCAAACACATCGGCGCCTGCGCCATCGACGTAGAAGGACTGGTCGCTGGCTGCATAGTCGGTTGTTCCAGGCATCAGCGGGGCGCCAACATCAGCGGTCTGCCAGGGTGCTGGCAGGGTACTATTGACCAGATCATAGTTAGCGGTGTAGCTCCCGTTGGTAGCAGTGGTGGTGAACGAATCCGTTAGCGCCTTTCCGTCGGACCAACCCTGGAAGCGATAGCGTTTCCCACCAATCGTTTGCGTAGGCACCCCGGTCAGCACATGTTGAATTCCGACGCCATCCGGGGTCGTATAGGGAGTTGTGTGCCAGGTGCCATCAACCACATAGGCTGCGCCTGGAACATTGGTGTTTACCGACCAGCTCGTCTGATTTGGATGAATATCCCGTGTTACTACTGTCTGGATGCCTAGCGAATCGACCACAGTCATGGTGATACGATAGAAAGTCGAGGCAGAATTCGAGAGGTCCTGTGGTATCTGGAAGGAGCCACTGGTGACTCCGGTTACTGGTCCATAGAATGGATGCGCAACCTCAGTGGTATAGAAAGGTTGGGCCACGCCGTTGCTGTAGAAGTCGGCCTGCCATGTATAGGCACTGGCGGGAAGCGTGCCATCTACCGCGTCAGTGGCTGTGCCGCTGAAGGAGATGCTATCTCCGCCGTTATATGTGGCGTTGACTGCTGGCGACGTGATTGACGCGGTTGGCGGGGTATTCCCAACAACCACTTTTGTAGATGCGGTCGCGGTTTGGGTACCATGGCTCACCGTGAGCGTCGCTGTGTATGTTCCATTGGTCGTATAGGTATGAGATGGGTTCGCATCGGTGGAGGCTGGAGAGCCATCGCCAAAGTTCCAGGAATACGAGAGTGGTAATCCATAGGGTTCGCTCGATCCGGCAGACGAGAACTGCACCGTGAGTGAAGGTAATCCGGCATTGGGGCTGGCAGAGACAGCCGCCACGGGTGAGAAGGGACCAACCGCGCTAATTTTGGAGAAGGTGCCTTCAAAAATACTCACATAGTACAGATTGCCGTCAGGCCCTTCCTGCAGGTCTGCAATCGTCCCGGCACTGTTGTCGAAGACGGTATCGGAGATCTCGGTGCTATAGGTCGGATCGAAGGTCACCGCCTCGATATCCTGGCGGTTATAGTCACCGAAGAAGACCACCTGGCCATACTGCTTCGGAAAGGCTGAGCCTGAATAGGCCGCGATAGCCGAGGCCGCGCCATCGGCCGGAAGATGGCCATAGGCATACGTGGGGTTGATATAGCCACAGCTTCCGCAATTGCCTTCATAGAGGTCCCATCCGTAATTCCCACCAGGTTGGACGGTATTCAACTCCTCCCAGTAGCTCGATCCCGTATCTATGGTCATGGCCTTGCCATTTGGGAGAAAGGTGAAGCGGAAAGGGTTGCGCAGGCCGTAGGCATAGATGGCGGGAACCGCACCTGGCACCTTTAAGAAAGGATTATCGCTGGGGATAGTGCCATCAAGGTTGAAGCGCAGTATTTTTCCATAGATATTGGTCAGGGCCTCACCGTTGCTAATCGAAGGGACATTGTCTCCAATCGTCCACCAGAGTTTCCCATCTGGACCAATATGCACATCGTTAGCGCTATGATGGGAATTCTGAAGTTGATTGCCCTTCATATAGACGACTTCACTCGAAAGGCTGGCTACGCCGTTTTGTACGGTGAAGCGTGAAAGCTGAGCATGCTCGTCCAGAGTCGTGTAGGACACATACATATAGCCGTTCGTGGCAAAATTCGGATCAAGCACGAGACCAAGCAGGCCCTTCTCACCCGAGCCATCAGTAT
>JALYVR010000254.1:0-1393 GCA_030853145.1 Chloroflexota bacterium
ATCCCGCTCGTGGCGCGCCACTTCTACTACCACGCGGGCTGGGCGCAGCTCATGGCCTCGGAACTGTCCGGCTACGAGGCGGTCGGCGTCGTAGGCCAGATCATCCCCTGGAACTTCCCGCTGCTCATGCTCGCCTGGAAAATCGCGCCGGCGCTGGCCATGGGCAACACGGTCGTGCTGAAGCCCGCGCGCTACACATCGCTGACCGCCCTCAAGTTCGCCGAGATTATGCAGGAGGTCGGACTCCCGGCCGGGGTGGTCAATATCGTAACTGGTGAGGCCTCGCAGGTAGGCGAGGCGCTGGTGTGCCATCCCGACGTGAGCAAGATCGCCTTCACCGGCTCAACCGACGTGGGCCGCAGCATTCGCCGCGCCACTGCTGGCTCCGGCAAGAAGATCTCCCTGGAACTCGGCGGCAAGTCGCCCTTCGTCGTCTTCGATGATGCCGACCTGGATAGCGTCGTCGAGGGCATTGTCGATGCTATCTGGTTCAATCAGGGCCAGGTGTGCTGCGCCGGCTCGCGCCTGCTGGTGCAGGAGGATGTCGCCGAGCGTCTGATCGAGAAGGTGCGTGCGCGCATGGAGAAGCTACGTGTCGGTGATCCGCTGGACAAGGCCATCGATATCGGCGCGATCGTCTCGCCGGGCCAGCTCAAGGAGATCCAGCGCCTGGTGGCGCAAGGCGTCGAGGAGGGCGCGGCTATGTGGCAGCCATCCTGGGCCTGCCCCACCGAGGGCTACTTCTTCCCGCCCACGCTCTTCACCAACGTCTCGCCGGCATCAACTATCGCCCAGGTCGAGATCTTTGGTCCCGTGCTGGTGGCCATGACCTTCCGCACGCCGGCCGAGGCGGTGGAGATGGCGAACAACACACGCTATGGCCTGGCCGCCAGCGTATGGAGCGATAACCTCAACCTGGCGCTCGATGTGGCCCCCAAACTGAAGGCGGGCACGGTCTGGGTGAACTGCACCAACCTCTTCGATGCCTCCAGTGGCTTCGGTGGCTATCGCGAGAGCGGCTTCGGTCGCGAGGGTGGCAAAGAGGGCCTGTACGAATACGTGCGACCAGCCTGGGAGACGCTGAAGCCCACGAAGAGCGCCAAACGCCACACCTCCACAGAGCCAGCAAGCAACGGTGTGTTGACCTCCGGTAATGGACATCATGACGAGGCCAGCGAGGATGATGGTCAGTCTGCCGCGACCGCGACCGTGGACCCGCTGTTGGTCTTGGTCAACGGTCTGCCCCCCATTGATCGCACGCCCAAGCTGTTTATCGGGGGCAAGCAGGCGCGGCCGGACTCCGGCTACAGTCGCGATGTCTACGATCCCCAGGGCCGCGTCACTGGCCAGGTCGGCGAGGGTAACCGCAAGGACATCCGTAACGCCGTCGAGG
>JALYVR010000254.1:1403-7112 GCA_030853145.1 Chloroflexota bacterium
GGCGCACGCGGCGAAGGGCTGGGCGGCCGGCACGACGCATAATCGCGCGCAGATCCTCTACTACATCGCCGAGAATCTGGCGGTGCGCCAGGAAGAGTTCGCCCGGCGCATTGTGCAGCAGACCGGGCGCACGTATGCCGATGCCTTCGCCGAAGTGCAGGCCGCGATCTCGCGCCTGTTCAGCTATGCTGCCTGGAGCGACAAATACGAAGGTGACGTACATCGTCCGCCCCTGCGCGGCGTGGTGCTGGCGATGAAAGAGGCCATCGGCGTCATCGGCATCGCCTGCCCCGACGACTACCCCTTGCTGGGCTTCATCTCGCTGCTGGCCCCCGCCGTCGCCATGGGCAACAGCATCGTCATCCTCCCCTCGCAACAGGCACCCTTGAGCGCGACCGACTGCTACCAGGTGCTGGAGACCTCGGACCTGCCCGCCGGCGTGGTCAACATCGTCACAGGTGAGCGCGAGGCCCTGAGCCAGGTGCTGACCGATCACGAGGACGTGGAAGCCATGTGGTACTTCGGCACAGAAGAGGGCAGCACCCGCGTCGAGCTAGGCTCAACGAGCAATATGAAACGCACCTGGGTCAACTATGGCCACACACGCAACTGGCTGAGCGTGGAGCAGGGCGAGGGCCAGGAGTTCTTGCGTGAGGCGACGCATGTGAAGAATATATGGGTGCCGTATGGGGAGTAGATAAAGTGTGTGTGAGGGAAGCTCCAAGGGGCGCTACTCGCGCGCTTTGGGGCTAACCTTGTTCCACAAGTCCCGCTTCGATGAAGGCGCGCTCTAAAAGATCGGTAACAGCAAGATGAGCTGCCCATGTTCGCAGGTAGGTAAAGTCAAGCGTCGTGCCTTTTAATTTGAGGACGCCCAGTATATCATTCCACTGTCGGTCAGACACTCCCTGGCTCATTTTGTACCATTCTAGCTTGTTGAGGATCACATCTTCAGGAGAGGCCATATAAAAGGGTCGATCACTTCCAGCCAGCGTCTTTTGTTGCACTCTACGCTGAGTTTCCTGATCAAATAGACGAGCTTTGGAGAGGAAGACATCGATCTTTAACATTGTATCAAGGTGAATTATATTGAATGAGGAATGATGACGGATAGCATCGCGTATCATATCTCCATCTATATAATACATGCTTTGGAGGAGCATCACAAGATTATTTACCTGCTTCGTTTGTATATCTGCCGCGAGATCTACATCTAAGGTTAATCGCGGTATTCCATGGGTCGAACTTGCAACTGAGCCTCCTATATAATAGGGGATACCGAGCTGCTCGAAGACTTGTATAAGGGGTGTTACTGCTGCCAGAATATCTGGAGTATTCATGCTTGTCGTCTCTTTGTCAGATATATTCGTACTGCATCAGCTAGCTCCTGGCCGTAATAGAGCGCAACACAGAGGAGTCCAAGCTCTTCTTCGCTGGCTTCTGGATGAGCTTCCCTGAGGGACTGGCGAGACCATTCTATACCACTTTGGCTCAAAGAGCGGACGAGGCCAAATCGTCGCGCATCTGTCGCTTTGCGAAGTAATTCAAGCTGCACTCGTTCTATTTCCGGATTGGTATCGCTAGATTGAGTTCTCAATTGTGCTCCTCCTATGCGGGCCATCGGGCTTGCGCAAATTACTGAAATACTGCCCAGTACAGTATAGACCATCGCAACGCGGGTTTGCAATCCGTGTTCCGATGGTCTAGGAGTGGTACTGCATTCGCTAGACCACCTTATTAGTACTCATAGAATTGGTTTCTCATGCTCATGTTAAGCGTGCCTTTGTGTTCAGGTCGTGCTTACTGAACCAATTCGCCAACAATATCACTGTGTGGTGAAGTGAGGGCGGGTGGGTTGGAATCTCTGAGGTTTTTCCCCAGGAGGAAGCAAGTGTTGCAGTTAGAACAGGCGGTACAGAAAGATTTGGATATTCCTTCTTCATGTCGTCTTCGTGTCTTTGTACATGGCCCCCTGGAAGTGTGGAAGCGTGAGGCTTCTGGCACCTGGAAATTCATAGGCAAAGACGCCTGGGGCAAAGGACGGCCTGCTCGTTCCGTTTTCAAGCGGTTGCTGGTTGCACCTGGACGGCGACTTTCACGCGGTTCCATTCAGGATGACCTTTGGCCGGACACCGAAAACTTTGAGCTTGCCGATAAAAGCTCTGAGTGGTATTTCTAGATTGGGTACTCACTTGTGTTCTTCCTGACTATTTATCTTGCAGTGTTTCTGGTAGATCAGAGGCATAGAGGTGAAATGAATACTGTAAGCGGTAGATGTCTCCACGATCGGTAAGAAACTGTACTTCTAGCGGACGACCTTCATAGTCAAATGTCCTTCTGATAATCTTAAACATGGGTGCAGGATCGTCAAAGGAGAGTCCAAACATGGCGCGCTCTACCGTGTTCGCTTGCACTATGTCTACTGTTTCCGTACACCAGAAAGGCTTTTTTCCAAGTTGACGTATCAACTTATATACATCGCTATCAGGCTTCTCAAGTTCTGGCATCATTTCAACAAACCAGAAAGGAATGTACTGGTCATTGATGCAAACAACGGTTTCTTTATCACGGCGTTGCAAGTTTCGATGAAAAATGACCTTCTCGCCTACTGCAATCTCAAGCAGATGAGCGACCTCTGGATCAGCATAGGCGATCTTCAAGAGCAGCGTTTCTTTGTAGGCTGGATATCCGCCCTTTCCAAGATCGCTGACAAAATCGCCGTGACGTGTTGTGAGCATCCGGTGCCTCATATTAAGATCTGCAACTCGGTACTCTCCCAATGCAGCACTTGTGGCTCGCGTCTTTTTCTTGATAGGGAGCACCTTCACTAATCCTTCTATGGCAAGACGACCCAGGACGTTTTTATGTTGATATTGTTTATCATAGAAGGCAATATGGTAGATGGAGGAGAGTGACTGATGGATGAAAACAAGAGCGAGATCACGCGTCTCAGGAACCAGATCGAAGCAGAGTATGTTGCCGCGCAGAGAGGCTTGCAGGGGTTCGTAGTGGTATCCAGGCACGAGTTCATCACAACCTGTATAGACAACATGGGACGCTACCACCGGCGGTTAGTAGAGATTGTGGGAGAAGCTGAGGCGACTGACATGGTGGCTCAGGTATTTGGGATGGAGCCGGGAGGAACGCGCGGATGATTGAGATCGAGATGACTGCTGCATTATCCCCGGAGGTAGCTGCCATTCTCGCGCGGCACGGCTGCCAGGTGCTGGAGACAAGGCTGGTCTTTCCCGATGGCATTCAACGCAAGCCAGCCTATCCCAGAACATATGATGAGCGCCCCCTGCTCACCCTCCCCGATGGCTATGTCTGCCTGGTGCAACACCTGCGATTGAGTGGACAATGCATTCTGTTCTACATCCCTGAGCCTGAGCAAGCATAAATAGTCTCGGTGCGAGTAGAGGGAGTCCCTCTTAACGGTCTCACCTACACATCTTTCACGACAAACACTTCATCTCCTGCCCGCACGCTGATCTCGCCCTGCTCGCCTGTCAGGGTTGCATAAAATCCGCGCAGGCCGTTGTGGAGGAACTGGAGGGTCTCCTTCAGTTCGGCCGCCGGGAGCTGTGTGCCAGCGTTGGCGGCAAAGTGGGAGAACTCTACACACGGCGCGGCCACCTTCAGGCGCGTGAGGTAGGCAAGCTGGCCGTTGCCACAGACCTGGATCGCGACGGCGCTCCCCAGGTCTGTCAGGGTCATGATACCTTCAGTCTCCACCAGGATATTCTCGCCCGCGCAGCCGTTCACCAGGCGTTCACCAAAACGCGCGCGCATCGCCTGGTAGTGGCTGGTGAAGCCGATGGAGACACCGTTAGCGCCCCGGCTATTGCCTGACTGGGGATGCTCTACGTGGTGAATGTCCATGATAGAGCGTGCGTCGGCCGTTACCCCGATGACTCCTTTATTGCTCAAGCGCAGGCTCTGCACGACGAGCAGCGGCGTGGGATCGTAGTAGCCCACACTGTCGTGTTTATACTTGAGGCTGGTCGGCTGTACCTGAACAGATACGATACGCCCGATGGCGCGCATATTTTCTGGCATTGTCTGGTATCTCCATATTTTCTTATAGCCTATATTCCCTGACCCGCGTAGGGATGCGGTTTGCCGCATCCCTACGCGGTCTCGCTTGCGCGGCCAAGGGGGCACCCAAGGCTTGGCCACCCCATGAGTTACCCCGAATTTTTCGAACGGGCGTTTGAGAGCCGTTCGATCCCCTTCTCAAGCGGGGTTGCAAGGGGCTGCAAGCCCTTTGCCGGGGGGGGCGGGGTGTCCCCGCCCCTTTTTCTTCTCTCTTCTCGCCGCCGCAGGCGGCGAAGAAAAGGGGAAAAAAGCGGTTTTCGGGGACACCCCGAACCCCGGCAGGGACGCTCCGCTCCCTGCACCCTCGTTTTTTGAATGGGTGTTTCAAAAATTCGGGGTAACTCATGTACGAAGGACGGAGAGCTTTTGAGAAACGCTGCCAAATAGTATGGTAGCGGTTGCTCTTAGGCGACAGCGACAGCTATAATGAATAATAAATAGATGCAGAGTCGTTGGCTCGCCAGGGCGCTCCTCACGGGCGCCCTAAAGAGTACATGAGGGAAGGAAACGCGTGTGGCTCGTAAGAAAAAATATAAGATATCCATAGAGGAAGAGCCGACAAAGAAGAGTATAGCTAAGAAGCTTCTTCCTGGCGCACTGAGGAAACGTCCGAAAAGTGTGCGCGATCTAGGTTTCACCGTGCTTAAAAACCTGCCGGCTAACATTGCCCTGGTGCAGCATTTCATGAAAGCTGTAGACTGGCGGCAGGCGCAGGCCGAGGTCCAGGTGGGTATGAACAATACCATCGTGATTGTTGGCCAGCCGAACTCTGGCAAGAGCACGCTCTTCAACAAGATTATGGGCAAAAACATCTCCCCAGTCTCCCCCGAGGCAGGCACAACGAAGGCACTCGTGCCTGCTGAGTTCGGGCCCTTTACGCTTGTCGATACTCCTGGCAACTTGCCTGATGTCACAAAGGGCGCCATGGATCGCGCGAGCGTCATCCTGTTTCTGATTGATGGCTCACGCGGTTTCCAGGAGCAGGACCGCGATCTCTATGAGGCTGTGAAGAAACTGAACAAGCCGACGATTGTGTCTGTGAACAAGATTGATACGCTGCGCGGCGGCGAGAGCGGCGATCGCCTGGCTACAGAGATCGCGGTCATGCTGCGCGTCCCTGGCGTGATTCCTATCTCGGCGCATTCAGGCCAGAACATCGCCGAGGAGCTGCTGCCCGCGTTGATCGATGCCAGTCCTGATGCCGCGCTGGTCATTGGACACGAACTGCCGGCATTCCGTCGCAAAGCCGCGCAGCGTATCATCCGCAATGCCACGCTGGTCAGCCTGGCCGCTGGGCTGGAGCCGATCCCGTTGGTGGATATCCCGATTATCCTGGGGATACAGATTCGCCTTGTGCTGCGCTTGGCCGCCTTGTACGGCGAGTCGATGAACTCGGCGGAGACTACCAAGCATGCCCGCGAACTGATCGTGACGATGGCGGGTGGAGCCGGCCTACGCTACCTTGCGGAACAGGCCGCGAAGGTCGTGCCCTTTGGTGGCGATCTTGTCGCCGGCGCTATCGCCTCTGCTGGCACCTGGGCTATTGGGCAGGTCGCGCTGGAATACTACGAAGGCGGCAAGCAGGTCAACCCGCAACGCATGCGCGAGTTG
>JALYVR010000255.1:0-6196 GCA_030853145.1 Chloroflexota bacterium
GGCGAGGCAAGCCGTCGCCCCTACGAAAACACCGCACGCTTCCTGCCACCACGGTCTTACGTATATGCCTGTGAAGCAAGCCATGCTCTACGCGCAGGTCATGACGAAGCGCCCGTGCCGCTGTTCAGGATATGCGCGTCGGCCTCCGTGTTCTGAGCCAGGGCCAGCAGCAGAAGCAAGTGCTGCAGGATCGCCGGATCATGCACCCGCTCCACCCAGGCATTTGCCTGTGGCAACAAGGTTGGAAATTGCCCCTCCACGATGGTCAGCACAGCCTGAGCCAATCCTTCTTCTCGTCCCTTTTGCAGTCCCCTCTCAACAAGTTCCTGATAGACCCAGGACTCTTCCAGGATATCCTCAAACCAGCACGCACGACCAGACCGGCAGGTGGTGTTCGCGTATCACTCTGACATTATACTCCAACAATCATCCCTGCTATCATCCTCTCTCTGTGTATTCATAAAAATAGTATAGCATTTCTTAAATACGATGTCGATAGCCAGTACTTCTAGCGTAGTGTCAATCACAGCATCCCTGCTTCCCTCTTCTGGCTCATGTCTGGCCTGAGCATAGACGTTCTTCCTGTTGCTTCTCACCCTGGCATTTGTTACAATGTCTATGCCACCTGTGAAGCGAAGCACAGGAGCATGCTGTCAGAACATTCTTCGAACACCGGGCCGTCTATGCAGAGAACAGCCGGTCAGTCAGAAAGGTACGGAAGCAGCCAGTGTCAAAAGTATACGCAATTACTAACCAGAAGGGAGGCGTAGGCAAGACCACGACTGCCATCAACCTCGCGACGTATATCGCGGCGGCCGGCCGCCGGGTACTACTTGTCGATATGGACCCACAGGCGAACACCACCAGTGGCATCGGCGTAGGTAAGAAGACCAAGCAGCACACGATGTATGATCTGCTGGTACAGCAGGACGACGAGGTGAGCATCTTCGATGTGATCGTGCCCACAAAGCGCCGCGAACTGGTAGTAGCCCCCTGCACCGTGGACCTTGCAGCCGCCGAAGTCGAACTGGTCGGCGCGCTGGCCCGCGAGCATCGCCTGCGCCAGGCCCTTGATCCTATCCGCAAACGCTGTGACTACATCCTGATCGACTGCCCCCCGTCACTCGGCCTGCTTACGGTGAACGCGCTGGTGGCCTCCACCGCCGTGATCATCCCGATCCAGTGCGAGTACCTGGCCCTGGAAGGGCTGACACAGTTGCTCAATACTGTGCAGATTGTGAAAAATAAGCTGAACCCCGATCTGTATATCGCGGGGGTGATCATGACCATGTTTGATCCACGCACGCGCCTGGCGAGCGAGATTGTGCGCGAGGTGCGCGGGCATTTCCCCAAAGAAGCGTTTCAGACCATCATCAATCGCAATGTCCGTCTCAGCGAGGCGCCCAGCTTTGGACAGTCCATCCTCGATTACGATCCCGACTCTCCCGGTGCCCTCGCCTACCGCGCGCTGGCTGAGGAGGTAATGGCCCGTGGCTAAGCAGAAATTCGGGTTGGGGCGCGGGCTCGATGCCTTGATGCCGGGAGCCTCCGAGGTCATGTCCTCCCAGCAACCATCGCGTATTGATGAGCATGCCATCCTGGAGGCAACCATCGATAGCATTATCCCCAATCCGCGCCAGCCGCGCCGCGTGTTTCGCCAGGATGACCCGAAGCTGCTGGAATTGAGCGCCTCGATCAAGGAACACGGTCTGCTGCAACCGTTGGTGGTGATGCGCCTGGATACATCAGCGCCCAGCGGGGCAAAGCAGGCCCACGCCGACGAGAACTGGTTCGGCGAGGACGAACAGGCCGGCCCGCAGCCCGCTTCCAGCGCGCCAGGCGTCGCGGGCACTGTGCATTTTCAGCTCATCGCCGGCGAACGCCGCTGGCGCGCGGCGCGCCTGGCGGGCCTGACCAGGGTGCCGGTGGTCATCAAAGAGGTGACCCCGCAACAGATGCTCGAACTGGCCCTGATCGAGAACATTCAACGGGCCGACCTGAACCCCATCGAGGAGGCACTGGCCTACCAGGCGCTCATCCAGGAGTTTGGACTGACCCAGGAGGTGGTGGCGAAGCAGGTGGGCAAGGACCGCACAACGATCACCAATGCGCTGCGCCTCTTGCAGCTCCCCTCCAAGGTGCGCGAGGCGCTCATCAATCAACCGGAGAACTTCAGCGAGGGGCACGCGCGCACCCTGGTTGGCATCGCGCGTGAAGAGGACCAGGTGACTGCCATGAGCAAGATTATCTCGCTGAAGCTGAATGTGCGCCAGGCCGAGGAACTGGCGGCTCGCATCAAGGCGGCGGAACGCGCCAGCGACGCTGCGCCCGCCCAGTACCAGACACCAGCCAGGCGCAGCGCCGATTTTGATGACCTGGAGGCACAGTTCCGTAACTCGCTGATGCTTAAGGTTGATCTGAAATGTAATACGAAAGGCAAGGGCACTCTGGTCCTACATTTCAACAATCAAGAGGAGCTGGAACGTTTATATAGCCAATTGGTAAAGCGTGACGAATAGCTGGGAGGCATACATGGCTACCATGGAAAACCCATTTGGGAAAGCGCGCCAGAAGATGGTTGCGGCACGTATCGCGTTCATGGCACAGTTGGCGAAGTTCCACACCGCCGACCTGGACAAACGCCCGGCCGAAGACGCATGGTCTCCGCTTGAGCTGGCTAACCATCTTTATATCGCCGATGGCCTGGCTCTGGAACAGATGCAGCGCGTGCAGAACGAAGACAATCCGCAGATCGTCGCCACCGAGGAGGAGACGCCCCGCCTGACGCGCGCCAGCGAGCCGCCGACCTCCCTGGACGCCGTGCTGGCCGGAATGGCGGCCCGCCGCGAGGAGATCTTCGAGTATCTCACTTCCCTGTCCCCGCAGGCCTGGGAGCGCCCATTCCGCCATCATGCCTGGGGCCAACGCCAGTTCTACCAACTGGTCAATGTGCTACCGTTCCACGATCAGCAGCACACCGAGCAATTGATAGCGATCCGTGAGCAGATCCAAGGGACCTCTACACCCCCAACTCCCTCTTAAACTCGGCCAGGTAGGCCTGCATGAAGGCTACCCGCTGCTCTGCCAGCGCGCGCGCGGTCCCGGTGGTTATGGTGTCGCTAAGCTTGAGAAGCTTGGCGAAGAAGTGGTCGAGCACGAAATTGTGATCATCGAACGCGCGGCGCTCGGCGAACGGGTCAACGGGGTGATAATTGTGTGGCGTATGCAGCGTGGCCGCGGTCATGGCCCAGCGCATGATGCCGATGGCTCCTAGAGCATCGAGCCGGTCGGCATCGCGCAGGATGTGCGCCTCCAATGTTGCAGGCTGGCTCCCCCGGCTGTAGCTGTGCGCCTGGATGGCGTGGATGATGGCCTCTTGCGTCACGCGCGGAACAGGGTAGACGCTGAGCAACTCGCCAGCCAACTCGACCGAGCGCTCGGCGTGGTGCATGCTGCCGTCCCCAGGATCGGCGCGCCCCAGGTCATGCATGAGCGCCGCCGCACCCACAATGAAGCGATCTCCCCCCTCCTGCTCGGCAATATGCAGGGCCAGTTCATAGACTCGCTTCACATGCTCCCAGCCATGCGCCGGATCAGCGCTGGCGGCAAAGCGCCGCTGCACCTCCGCCTGGATGCCTGCAAGCACCTCTGCATCGGCCATGGTCTTCTCTGTATTCAAAAGGGTGGTCCTTCCTTCCTTCCTTGCTTTCTATCCCCTTATAACTATAACAGATTTAGCGTCAGCAATGGAAATCCCCCACCTGAGTGATGTATTTTTGTGGATGAGTGCGCATACTAAAGATAGACCGTTTGCTGCTGAGGAGACGGTGCGAGCTTGTGGCCTTTTCCCATATGCGCAGAAGGAGGTAAGCATGGCACGTAACCAGGCACCCAGGGACCAGGTAAAAATAACCGCATCTCCCCCGCTGGAAACAACCATACTGGACGCGGGTACGCTCGTCGGTGAACACGAGAAGCTCTCGCCAGGCGAGACTGAGCGGGAAGAGACCCTGGCTCGCGTTGCGCTGATCCATGTGCTGCTGGTGGATGACCATGCCTTGATGCGCGAAGGGTTACACCAGCTCCTGGAGCAGGAACGAGATATCACCATTGTTGAGGAGGCGGTCGATGGCTTCGACGCGATGCGTAAGATACGCCAGGTGCGCCCCGACGTGGTCTTAATGGACATCAGTATGCCGATGGTGGACGGCATCGCGGTGACGCGTCAGGTGGTTCACGAGTTCCCAGATATCGCCGTCATCATGCTGACCATGTACAGCCAGCACCAGCAGGTATTGGAGGCCATGAGGAGCGGCGCGAAGGGCTACCTGCTCAAAAGCGCCACGGGCCGCGAGGTCGCGCAGGCCATTCGCATCGTGCATGCGGGCGGCGTGCTCATCAAGCCAGAGATGGCGGGGGCCATCGTCAGCGAGTTCCGCCGGCTCTCGCATGCCTCGGCGGCTGAAGGCCAACCCTCTATCCATACCCTGAGCGAGAAAGAGGTCGAGATTATTCGGTATGTAGCCTCTGGCATGAACAATAAGGAGATCGCCGAGAAGCTCTCCTATTCGGAGAAGACCGTCAAGAACTACCTGTCAGTCATCTTCCAGAAACTCGGCATCCGCGATCGCGTACAGGCCGCTATCTTTGCGTTGCGGCAGGGTCTGCTGCCTGACGAGGCTCTGTAGGGAGCAGGTCCTGGCTAGCATAATACTGGCGACCACGCCAGTCCACGCCCTGGCCCGTGAGGACGCGCCAGGTTGATTGAGCCAGGATGCCCTCAAACATACCAGCGGCCAGCGGGTGCGTGAAAATATAATACCAGGGTATGCCCAACTCTTTATTGACCCACAGGCGATAGGCCAGCAGCGGCGCCAGCTCCAAGGGCGTGGCGATGCCGGCCTCCAGGGCAGAGATGCCGCGCGTCCGCTTCTGCCTGTTCAGCCAGCCCAGCAGGGGCAGCAGGAAGGGCACGATCGAGACCAGCGGCAATCCGAGCAGCATCAGCAGGACACCAGGCAGTCCACCCCGGCTCCCCAGGAAGGCATTCTTACGCCAGCCGTGCCAGGTCTCACGCAGTCCCTGGTACATGCGCACATGCACCAGGTGGCGACCATCCACGAGGCGCAGACGATAGCCATTGTCTTTGACGACGCGCGCCAGGTCGCGATCGTCGAGCAGGGTGCCGCGCAGGTCGGGCCGGGCATAGCCGCCCACGGTATCGTAGACAGCGCGTCGCATGAGCATATATTGCCCGTTGGCCAGCGCCACGCGGCTGCCAGCATCGTTGACCTTGCGGGGGGGATACTGCATACTAATGCCGATAAAGGCCATCGGCATCATAACCTTGTTCCAGAAGCCCGGCAGCTCCTGCTGTGTCCCCAACGAGAACAGGTCCGCGCCATCCTGAACGGCTTGCGACACGGCCCAACGCAGGGCGCCGGGCGCGTGCCAGGTATCGGCATCGGTAAAGAGCAGCCAATCGCCCTGCGCCTCCTGGATGCCCCGGTGCAGCGCATGCGGCTTGCCCGCCCAGCCTGGCGGGAGGTCGCGCAGGCGCAGAACCCACAGCCGGCTCCCCTGTGGATGCGTGTGCGCGATATCGTCAAGGATGGCCGCCGTGCTATCGGTCGATCCATCATCGACGACGATGACTTCATAGTCATCGTAATCTTGCTCCAGCAGCGATGTGACACAGCGGCGGATAGTGGCCTCTTCATCGCGCGCCGGCACAATAATCGAGACATGCTGGCCTGATGTTATCGTCGTCGCGTTGCCGGTGCTCTCCGCCTCGATGGAGGTCTCACTGTTCTCCTCGCCCCGCCGGGTCCGTAGCCAGAGGATGATATAAAAAGCCATCACCCCCGCCACATGCGACCAGAGAAAGAGACGCGCCCAGGAACGCTGCCTGTTATGTTGTTTCATGCCACTGATTATAGCATGAATTGCCCGCAAATGTATCCCACCAAATTGCGCGAGCTTGTCAACGGCGCCCCTACGTATCCGTAATTGTTTGTATGTTATAATGAGGTCTCAAGGCGCATACTCTATCAGACAAGAGCGCCTGAGAGTTAAAACTTTCAAAATTTCAAATTACGAATTTACAAAACGGGCGCGCAATACGTCTATACAGATAGATATAGAAAACAATGTCCGGCTATGCTATCCATTCATAACATGGATACGGGAGAGAGCG
>JALYVR010000255.1:6206-7087 GCA_030853145.1 Chloroflexota bacterium
GACGTGGGTGGCATGGGCGAGGTATACCTGGCACGCCAGCGCACGGCCTTTGATCGCGAAGTCGCCATCAAGATTATCCGCTCTGATCTCATGCATGATACGACAGCCCGCAAGCGGTTTCTGCGCGAAGCCGAGGTTAACGCCCAGCTCACTCACGAGCATATTCTGACCATGATCGAATTTGGTGAGGAGCAGGGACGGCTCTTCTTCGTTACTCCATATATCGAGGGAGGCACGCTGGCCCAGCACCTGTATACCGGTCCTCTGGCGCTGGCTGAGGTGCATGAACTCTTCACGCCTCTGGTGCAGGCCGTCGCGTATATCCACAAGCGCGGCGTCGTCCATCGCGATCTCAAACCCGGCAATGTCCTGCTCGATCAGGGCAGCGATGGCAAGATCTATGTGCGCCTGATCGACTTCGGGATCGCCGCTATTCAGGGCAGCCAGGCCAGCGAGCCGCTGACCAGCGCCGGCCATGAGATGGGAACGGCGGCCTACATGGCTCCTGAACGGCGTTCAGGCATCGCCGCCCCCAGCAACGATATCTACTCCCTGGGCATCATGCTCTATCAGATGCTCACCGGCCACCTGCCCACAGCGGCACAGGGCATGGCCGCCCTGCCGGAGCCGATGGCTTATGTTGTGCGCCACTGTATGGCCACAAGGCCCGAAGAGCGTTTCGCTAGCGCGGAAGAACTCCTGCAAGCTTTTGAATATGCCTACCAGTATATGCAGTCACCTCAAGGCCACCCGCCCGAACAGCCAGGCAGGTCGCCAGGAAGCAACGATGCGCTCACACCCACACCTCCACCAGTGCGCCCTCAACCACGGCCAGCCGGGAAACCTCAACTGGAGGTTATGGCATCGCACCGCTCTGATGG
>JALYVR010000256.1 GCA_030853145.1 Chloroflexota bacterium
CCGTAGAGCGGGTTGGGTGACTGGCGAAGCAAGCCACGTCCTACAGGTCATCTCACGGTGAAAAGGCATGGGCCTGGTGTTTCATGCCAGCATGCGCCAGCAGGTGATAGGCGCGCAGAATCTCGCCGGTGCTGGCGGCGGAAGCGGGACGGTAGCCGGGCGCATGAGGAGCATCGCCGTCGAAGGCGCTGCCGATCATGCTCAACATACCCCGCGAAAGCTGCGCGCGGAACGGCTCCAGCAACTGAACACTCCGGCACCACGCCTGCTTATGGCCAGGCATCTCTTCCGGGGCCTGCGAGCCGGCGGCTCTATGCTGGTTGAGCAGGGCATCGATATACGGGCCAAGCAGCCATGCCCAGGCACTCCCCTGGTGTAAAGCTTGCGACTGCGCCTCCAGGACTTCGGGCAGGCGTCCACGGTACGCAGGATCAGCGGGCGCCAGGCTGCGGATGCCATAAGGGGTCAGTAAATGCCGCGTGACAACCTCAAGCACACTCTGCTGAGAGCGCTCTGCCAGCACCTGGTGACGCAGTGAAAGCGCCAGAAGCTGGTTCGGGCGCAGAGAGGCATCGTTGCCAGCGGGACCATCGACGACATCGTAGAGGTAGCCACCATCCTCGTACCAGAAACGCTGCTGGAAACTCTCTTCGCAGCGCAGGCGTTGTTCCTGGTACTGCCAGGTGGCATGGCCGACACGCCCCATACGCTGGAACTGCTGTGACCACTCGTCCATGAGCGCGAGCGCGTGGTACCACAGGGCATTGACCTCAACCGGCTTCCCGCCTCTGGGCGTCACGGGCACATCATGCACGGTAGCATTCATCCACGTCAGAGCCTGGCCCGGCTCGTCCGCGCGCAAAAGTCCATCAGCGGGATCAGCCTGGACCGCGTGATAGGTACCCTGGGTATACCACTGGATGCACTCGGCAAGGCGCGGGTAGACTTCAGCAACCAGCTCGTAATCTCCCGTCACACGCACATACTGATCCAGGGCGTAGAAGTACCACAACGTTGTATCCACGCTGTGATAGTCGTCCCGCGTCAAGGGGCGCTCCGCCGTGGGGAGTTGATCGGGCAGCATGCCCTGTCTGAAGTAGTGGGCCAGGCTACGCAGCAGGCGGCTGGCCTCCTCAAAGCGTCCGGTTGTCAGTGTCAGTCCCGGCAGCGCGATCAACATCTCCCGCGTGTCATCTGCCATAGTATAGTAATCAGAGATGACCAATGGGGTAGTGCGCGCCTCGCCGAAGGGCAGCGGCTGGTTGCCGGAGCGCTCGCCGCGTGGGAGCGGGCGCTGCGCCAGAAAATGATCGCCGCCTTGGAGCAGCGCGCGCAGGAACTCCTGGCCCTCCGCCTGGGGATCAGGAGCCGTGGGGATAGGGAGCACGTGCAGGTGGTAGGCACTTTCGCCACCTTCGCCGAAGTAGCGCTGGGGATGCAGCAATGCCCGCTGGCGCTCAACGCTCCTCTTGTAGGAGGAGGTAAGTTGGCCCGGACTGAAGGTCAGCGACGGCACCTCCTCGGCGGTCACGATAATGGTCAGCGCCGCGTCCTCACCAGGCCAGAGGCGAGCCTTAAAGACGCCGGGGAGGTAGAGATCATCTATAGCGGTGAGACCGGCGGCGGCATCCTGGCGGCGCAAGAAATGCCAGTACCAGACGCCGGTCGGAATAAAGGTCGTGTGGCTTTCGGGATGGCCGCTGACGAAAATATGATACGGGTGTGCCCCTTCCCAGGCACGGATAGTGCAGCCCGCCACCCCCTGCGGCAAGGCCAGCTCCTGCCGCTGCGCAGGCTCAGATGGATAGCGCCCCGCCTGGTGGGCTTCGACCTGGAAGTGCCAGTCATTATTGCCATACTGCGGCAGGTGATGCGGGCGATACGCGGAAAATGGCAGCAGCGTTAGCTCCAGCACGCGCTGCGCCGCCTCTGAGTAGCCGTGGTAACGCGCGTGGGCCTGATGAGTGGGGGAGGCGCGCCCCTGCCAGCCACCTCTATCCGCGGCCTCGTGTGTAGTTGGCCCCGGCAACACCCGATACTGGATGCAGGTGGTATTATGCCCATAAGGCATCCAGATACGCTTCTCAAGCATGATCCCATCGATCCCGCCTAAGCGATAGGTGAAGACAGGGCATCCCTCCTCCAGGCGGAACGTCTCAAGATGCCCAAAACCGGAAGGGTTCAGCGTCCCATCGCGGTACTCGTTCGTGCCCAGATAATAGGTGCGCTGATCAAATAGAACCTCTTCATCTATCTTCGCCAGCAAAAGCTGGGGAGCCGCGCTTTCCAGCGGAGATGCCACCAGCAGGCCATGCTGCATGCGGGTCAGAGCGCCCACAACAGTTCCGGCCGCGTACCCGCCAAGCCCATTGGTAAGCAGCCACTCGCGCGCGATGGTCTCGCTCAGATCACAACATAGACTTCGATCGAAACTGATGGGCATAGCAGACCCTCCAGATCCTCCTTAGAGTGAAGCAGCTCTACAAGAAATATACTCGCTCATCTCATCCTGTAATGTAGTGTAACATATCAGCGACAATGAGACAGCACAAATATATACGTCTTACAGACATTGTTAAGATTTTGTGCTGGCAATTGTACCCTGTAGCAGCGGGTAGAGCGCGCCACAGCCGGGATTTAGCGCTTGTTATATAGACGAACAACGCCTATCACGAGCAAATGTTGCAGTATCATATACTAACGAGTGCCGTCGGTCGGATGTAACACAGCCAAGTCCCTACGAAAGATGGTGACTTATCATCTGAAGCGAACGTAGTTATTACACAGAGCATCCTTGGAGGTGCTGGCGCAGCGTAGCAACGGGGGCGTAGGAGGTCCGCATTCATACATGATAGCTTGTCTCACTCGGCTTGCTGTGCTACACTACGTTCATCAACGCCCCATTTAGTCGTTCACCATTAGGAGGTGTCTTCATGGTATCTTCCCTCAGATCGCGTGGCCTATGTCTTGTGGGCCTCGTGATGATATTTGCCCTGCTGTTAGCGGCGTGTGGAAGCAGCCCCACCACCGGCGGTAATACCAACCCCCTCGGCCTGATTAACCCCGGAGTCCTGACGGTTGGTAGCGATACCACCTATCCCCCGCAGGAATATATCAACACCGGCAGCGGCAAGGCCGTCGGCTTCGATGTCGATATCATCACCGAGGTGGCCAAGCGCATGCACTTGCAGGCGAACGTCGTCACCACAGGCTTCAACACCATATTTGATAGCCTGGCTTCCAAGCGCTTCGACGTAGTCATCTCAGCGGTGACCATCAGCCCCGACCGTCAGAAGAAGTTCGACTTCGTGCCGTACTTCAGCGCCGGTGAGTCGCTGCTGGTCGAGAAGGGCAACCCCCTGAACCTCAAGACCACCGCCGACCTGTGCGGCAAAACCGTCGGCGTGCAGGACGGCACCGTCGAGCACACCGACCTGCAGGCGGCCACCAAGGACTGCACCAGCAAGGGCAAGCCCGCCATTAACGTCACCGTCTTGCAAGATCAGACGGCTGTGGTACAATTGCTGGCAAACAAGCGTGTGGTAGCAACCTACCAGGACTCGCCGGTGACCGATTACTACCTGAAGCAGAACCCCGGCATGTTTGAGGTTGGCGGCTCTGTAGTCAACGCGGCTCAGGAGGGCATCGTTGTGCGCAAGGGCGATAGTGCCATGCTCAACGCGGCCCAGCAGGCCTTCAATACTATGAAGTCCGATGGCACCTATATGCAGATCATCAATAAGTGGGGCCTGACCAGCGGAGCCATCTCGCTTGTTGATCGTCGGACCACGGCTGCCTGATTGCCAGAGCCGCCGCTTGTTCCTGTTTTTCGTACATGCATATCTTTAGGCATGGGCGAAAAACAGGAAATCCATGTGAGGAGATGCCTGTGTTTCGTTGGGACCTCGTCGGGCAATACCTGTTCTCACCGGTCTTCCTCCAGGCCGCCTGGATCACACTCTGGATATCGGTGGTCGCTCAGTTCGCCGGTGTGGTGATCGGCCTCTTTCTCGCGCTCATGCGCCTATCGCGTTTCCCCCTCTTCTCTTTGCCAGCTCAGGTATATGTCTGGTTCTTTCGCGGCAGTCCGCTGCTGGTCCAGATTCTCCTCCTGTGGGATGGTCTGCCCAGGATTTTCCCCGCTCTGCTGCTTAGCAATATTGCCTGTGTCTTGATCGCGCTCTCCCTGAATGAAGGCGCGTACATGTCGGAGATCACCCGCGCCGGCATCACGTCGGTGGACCCCGGTCAGATGGAGGCGGCCAGGGCCCTGGGGATGCGCTACGGGCTGGCTATGCGCCGTATCGTGCTACCGCAGGCCCTGCGCGTGATTATCCCCCCGCTGGGCAACGAGTTCAACAACATGCTCAAGACCACCTCGCTGGCCTCGGTCATCGGCCTGCAAGAGCTTGTAGGGACCTCCGAACAGTATGGCTCGCCCACCTTTGCGATCTTCGAACTGCTAATCGTGGCTACGCTCTACTACCTGCTTCTGACAACGCTGTGGGACTTCGTACAGCGCTGGATCGAGCGCCGCCTGGACCCCGAGCGTATGGGCGGGGTGCAAATCAACAAAAAGAGCTGGTCGCAGCGTATGCTTGGTATCGGGAATCAGCCGCCCGATGAATTGGTGGCTGGCGGACACAACAGACGGTAAAAGGTGCAAATACATGGCAGAACAGCACACACAGACCCAGAGCGGCGCCGTCGAGATGGTACGTGGCGAGCAGATCGTCAAGCGCTTCGGCGACCTGACCGTGTTGAACGGTGTAGATATCACGGTGAAGCGCGGGCAGGTAGTGGTGATCATCGGCCCCTCCGGCTCCGGCAAAACCACCTTGCTGCGCTGTGTCAATCACCTGGAGAAGATCGATAGCGGGCGCATCTACGTCGATGGTCAACTGGTGGGCTATCGCGAAGTCAACGGCAAGATCGTGGAGGACCGCGAGATCAACGTGGCGCGCATGCGCTCGCAGATCGGTTTTGTGTTCCAGCGCTTCAACCTGTTCGCGCACAAGACGGCCCTGGAGAACATCATCGAAGCCCCCATCTACGTCCTGGGCCACCCGCGTCATGAAGTGCTGGAACGCGCGCATGCCCTGCTCGCCAAGGTTGGTCTTGAAGACAAGGCGCACGCCTACCCGCACAAGCTCTCCGGCGGCCAGCAACAGCGCGTGGCCATCGCCCGCGCGCTCGCCATGAACCCCAAGCTGATGCTCTTCGACGAGGCCACCTCCGCGCTTGACCCCGAGCTGGTCGGAGAGGTACTCAAGGTGATGCGCCAGCTTGCCGAAGAGGGCATGACGATGGTGGTGGTGACCCACGAGATGGGCTTCGCGCGCGAAGTGGCCGATCATGTGATCTTCATGGATAAGTCCGTGATCGTGGAGCAGGGCACCCCGCAACAAATCTTCGATAACCCGCAGAGCGAACGCACGCAAAATTTCTTGCGGATGATCCTGTAGCCGTGCGCCTGCATACCGCTATCGTCACCGCCAATATCGAGGTGCGCGCCGGCCTGCACCTCATCGAGATGCAGGCCCCGCTACTGGCCCAGGCAGTCCGGCCGGGCCAGTACTGCATGCTGCGCTGCTGCGACGCCGGGTCCAGCGACCCGCTACTGCGCCGCCCGTTCTTCGTTCACAGCCTGTCAGCGCCCGGTCGCGAGCGCCTGAACTTGCTGGTATACGCGCGCGGGCGAGGCACAGCCTGGCTCATAAAGCAGCGCGAGGGGGCGGAACTGGATGTCCTGGGACCGCTGGGGCACGGCTGGACCCTGCGCCCAACCGTCAGCGCGCTCCTGCTTGTGAGCGAAGGGACGCTTATTGCCCCGCTCACCTTCCTGGCGCAGTATGCCGTCGAGCAAGAACTGGCAGTCACGCTGGTCAGCCAGCATAGCAGTGACGAAGATAGCTATCCACCCGCGCTGCTGCCTTCTCAGGTCGAGTATCATATCGTGCCCGCCGGGACGCAGGCAGGCGCAGCAGGGGATCTACAAAGCGTTCTTGGCGGCTACCTCGCCTGGGCGGATGCCGCTTACCTGAGCGTTTCACATGAGACAGCCGCCGCGCTCTACCAACGCTTCGAGCGTCTGCGCGCGCACAATTTCGCGCAGGGCGTCTTGCTGCGCCCCCTCATCTGTGGTAGCGGAGCCTGTCTCACCTGCGCCGTCGATATGCATACGGGGTCGAAACTGATTTGCCGCGATGGGCCGATCTTTGATCTGAGGGAGATGGCCCGCGCCTATTTCCCGTCTTCTAACACGATATCTTCTATATCCTCTATATAAGGAGTGGGCTGCCCGACCAGCGCCGGGACCGGCAAGGAGCAGATACGCTGTGGCAGCGTGAAGTTCGGCTGCGTGTCGAGGAGGTGCAGGAAGGCACGCACCACCGTGGGATCGAAACTCGTGGCTGAACCAAGCAGGATACGCTCGCGAGCCGCGTCTCGCGGTAGCGGGATCTTATAGGGGCGATACGACGTAAGTACATCGTAGACATCCGCCACGCTCAAGATGCGCGAACTCAGCGGGATCTCCTCCCCATGCAGCCCGGTAGGATAGCCGCGCCCATCCCAGGCCTCGTGATGATAGAGGATCGTCTCTACATAAAAAGGATGAACGTCGCAGCCAATAAGCATCCGCGCCCCTATCACCGGGTGGCGCTCCATCTTGCGCCGCTCCTCGTCATCCAGGGCTGCCGATTTATGCAATATATCGTTAGTGATCCAGGTCTTGCCCAGATCATGGACCAGGGCTGCCAGTGCCAGATCCCTCGCGTCACGCCGGCCCCAGCCCAGGTGCCGCGCCAGGCGCTGAGCATAGGTTGCTACGCGCCGCGAGTGCTCGTACGTGACAATATCACGCTCCTGGATGCTCCTGGCGAACGAAAGGAGAATGCGTCTGCTCTCCCTCTCTTCTTTAAATCGTGCTGCCACCACTCTTCTCTACTCTCCTAAACCCCCATAGGACCCTGGACTCAACGCGAACACAAAGTACCTACTATAGTAATGCCTGGGTTTGTCATCTGTCCACGGCTTTTGACATGCCAGTACTTTTGGATTGTGCCATAAGTCGTCCCGTAG
>JALYVR010000257.1 GCA_030853145.1 Chloroflexota bacterium
CGCAAAAGGTGGTGATCCCCGGCGTCGCGCACGCCCCCAACATGGAGAAGCCGGCGGAATTCAACCAGGCCGTACTCGACTTCCTGAAGACGGTGTAGTGCTCCGTCAAGCCGCATAGGACGGTCTTGTAGTGGCCCCCGCAAGGGGGGCCACTACACTTAGACCGTCCTGGTGACAGGGCACCTGCAAGGCACAGGTGTTGATCCTTCAGCATTTGTCGGCCTTGGAGCAGGGCACCCGCAAGGGGCGCCCGTACATATCTGACCAGGCGGAGTGGCATGGCGATGGGGACAAGTGCTCGTACGCAAAGTTCCATAGCCGCTCTGGTAATTCGTAGGAGAGCGCCGGTCGCAAAGTATGATATGTACGGGCACTCCCTCGCGAGTGCCCTGTTCCCACACGACATAACTTCACCCTAAGCGATTCTGTTCCCCTTCCATTTGACGCTCTTCCATAGCTATGCTACTATCTGTGCAGACATTTTTAGTGTTTGCAGAGGACAACGATGGAATTCTTATTTATAACGGGCAGCACAAGCACAGCGCTGCAAGGGCTGGCTACCCTGTCGAAGTACCTTTTTACGGCCGGGCTGTGTATGATCGTCGTGATGACCCTGACCTACCTGTGGTACACCATGGGTAGCGCCCGGCTAGCGGGGCAGGTAGCAAGCGAGCGGCGCCGGGGCCAGAGTCGCGCGAAGGCCGGCAAAGGTGGCAAGGTCGCGGCGGCCGGCGCGAATGGCGGCGTCGCCACGCTGGTGCGCAGCGACGTGGTGCTCCACGAGCAGCCGGATGGCGAGACGCCAATTGCGCTCAACCAGAGCCTGATCGCCATTGGGCGCGTCGGCACGATTATCGGCTGGTTCGCGCTGGCCACGCTCCTGCTGTCACAGGTATTGCGCACTCTGGTAACACAGCACGCTCCCTGGAGCAACCTGTTCGAGTTCAGCGTGAGCTTCACTATAGCCCTGCTGTTCTGTTACCTGGTATTCGAGGCGCGCTTTCACGAGCGGGTGCGCGCCTGGGGCATCTATGTGTGTGTGCTCTCGGTGATCACGCTGGCGATCGCGGTCTATGTGGGGATCAACTATGATCTCATCAACGGCTCCACGCAGCTTATCCCGGCCCTGCAAGATCAGCCGATCCTGACGGTGCATGTCTCGATGGCGATCTTCGCCTACGCACTCTTCAGCGTGGCCTGCGGGGCGGGCGCGATCATCCTGGCGCAGGGAGGCGAGGGCCAGCGCTTCGCCTGGCTACCATCGGCCGAGGCGGCCGATGAGCTGGGCTACAAGGCGATCATCGTGGGCTTCCCACTGCTGGCGCTGACCCTGATCCTGGGCGCCTACTGGGCCAACTATGCCTGGGGACACTACTGGAGCTGGGATCCCAAAGAGACCTCAGCGCTGCTTACCTGGCTGATCTACGCCGTCTACCTGCACGCGCGCGGCATACGCGGCTGGCGCGGCAAGCGCATCGGCTGGCTACTGGTCATCGGCTTCGCCGCGACGCTGTTCACCTACTACGGCGTAAGCTTCCTGGTACCCAGCCTGCATAGTTACGCGACGCCTAGGTAGCTGCACAAAGGTTAGAGAGCGACCACGCGGGGAGCCAGATTTCAAAGATGGAGCAATGCCCAGGTTCGGAACGTACCTGGATATCGCCATCGTGCGCGCGGGCTATCCATTGCGCGATGGAGAGACCCAGACCGTTGCCTGCTGGACACGCGTCGGCGGCAACGACGGCAGGGCTTAATTGCTGGCTGTGAGTGCGGGACTGGTCCACGCGATAGAAACGCTCGAAGATGTGAGGCAGGTGTTCCCGCGCGATGCCCGGTCCATCATCGAAAACGCGCAGCATGGCCCATTCCTGTCCCTGCTTAGGCAAGCGCTCCAGGCTGATGTCTACATGCGTGCCAACGCCCGCGCTGTATTTTAGCGCGTTCTCGACGATGTTAGTGACCAATTGCACCAGGTAGATGCGATCCCCAAGCACGGCGAGTTCGGGCAGGGGCGCGACTTTGATCGTGATGCCCGTCTGTTGCGCCAGCGGGGCCAGACGCTCCACGCTATCGACTATCACCTCGCTCAGGTCGACGACCTCGTGCTGAAGCCTGGATGGCCCGTTATCGGCGCGCGCCAGCGTGAGCAGGTCGCCCACCAGACGGGCCATATGCCTGTTCTCCTGCTGAATGACGCTGAGGGCTTGCTGGTAGACCTGGGGCGTGTCCTGTGCCAGCGCACGTGTGGCCTCCAGGTCAACGATAGAGAGCGGGGTGCGCAACTCGTGACTGGCATCGGCTGTAAACTGGCGCTGGCGCTCGAACGCGGACTCCAGGCGGTCAAGCATATGGTCGAAGGTCGCGGCCAGTTCACCTAATTCATCGCGTCGTCGCAGCTTGAGGCGGCGATGCAGATCCGTCTCGCCGATCTGCTGCACCGCGCGGGCAATCGTCTGCACCGGGCGCATGGCTCTATCCGCCAGCCAGTAGCCGATCCCGCTGGAGAGGAGCAGAATCAAAGGGGTAGCGATTTCGAGGATAGACGATAAAAGGCTCAACTGATCAGAGACATGGGACGGAGTACCCAAAATGAGAATCGCCACTACCTGCCGTTTCTGGCCTATGATCAGTGCCTGAGTAAACTCATAGTTGGCACCCTGAACATCATAAGAGACAGAGGTACCCAGATCATACACCACTGTATCATTGCTACCAGTAGAGCCAGACACAGATAACTTGCTCGCTGTATACGGCCAGTTTGGGTCAGCCATCTGATCATGGGTGACATGCGCGCCATCCTCTGCTAAGAAAGCTATATCCTGGTGGGTGAGGTCCCCAGACCATTGCAACGGTTCACCCCGAGGGGTCATCAGAAGCACAACTTCGGCCGCTGTGCCCTTCAACCGAAACACTTCGCGACCAGGCAGCAAGGACTTACTCCCAGACGTATTTCCAGCAGCGAGTGACGGCGGCAAGGTAGCACTCTCAGGCGCCAGTGTAAGACGACCGGACTGTGCGTTATAGGTGCTAGCAATCTGGGTAAGGCGGGTATGCAAGTAGGTATCTTCGGTGTACGTTAATGTAATTCTGGTGATGGTATAAATGGTACCGCCAAAGACCAACAAAATCAGTGCCAGCAACGCGACGAACCAGAGCGTCAGCCGGAAGCGTGTGCTGCGGAACAGGCGTACCACGGAGCGCAACCCACCCTTGCGCAGGCCATTCGCTAAGGACACTGTATATAAAAGCAAGACATCGATAATGATGACAGGACCAATGCTGAAGTACAGGCTCTGATTGACCTTGTTCATACCATCGCTAACCAGCGCAATGACCCCGATAACGATAATCACAAGGCTCAGCGTCTTATACAGCACGAAGACACCATGCAGCAGGAGCACAGGCCGGGGCATATGGAGAATGGAGCGCAGCCCCCTCTGGCGCACAGTTCTGATCCCTAGCACGAGGCCCAGGAACAGCAGGTCAACGAGGATAACGACAACGCTTACGTGACCACCCTTTGTGGCAAACACGAGCACGGCGATAGCCAGTAACACTATGCTCAGCGCTTTATATACCTGGAAGATCTTATACCCCATCGTATCCCTCCTTTACATGGTATCTGGTAATCGCAGGCGGTAGCCAACGCCGTAGATGGTCTCCAGGAGCTTGGCGGCGAAGGGATCATCGATTTTGCGCCGCAGGCGGCGCACGTAGACATCGACTACATTGGATGCACTGATGAAGTCATAGCTCCAGATATGGCTCTCGATCATTTCGCGCGTCAGGACCTGGTTTGGATGGCGCACGAAATACTCCAGCAGGGCAAATTCTTTGGCATTCAGCCTGACACGCTCACAGCCGCGTGTGACCTCGTGTGACGCGGGATCGACCGTTAGATCGCCGAGAATGAGCAGGCCGCTTTTCTGGGAGGCGGTGCGGCGCATGAGCGCGCGCAGGCGCGCCAGCAACTCATGTAGTGCGAACGGCTTGACCAGGTAATCATCGGCCCCGCTATCGAGGCCGCGCACGCGATCTTCGATGGCATCGCGCGCCGTCAGCAGCAGAATGGGCGTGTTGACCCGGCGTGTGCGCAGCGTACGACAGACGGCCATGCCGTCTTTCTGCGGCAGCATCACATCGAGAATGATGGCATCATAGGGTACGCTTTCGGCAAACGCCTCCCCTTCCAGGCCATCAAAGGCTGCATCCACCGCGTAGCCCTCGTCGATCAGGCTCATTTTCAACGATTGATTCAACCGGTGATCGTCTTCTACTAGCAGTATCCGCACTCCGTTCTCCTTATGTAGCAGGCCTTGTCCTCTAGTATGCCACACAGGAAAGCATAGCTAAAAAAGATGACAAAAAAATGAAAAAGCGTTTCATATCGCTGTCATCTTTTTCTGATAGAGTTCCCTCAACGCACATAAAAGCCAGCCATTCTACTTCGAGAAGCCTATCAACGCACTCTTTACAAAGAGAGTGCGGTAACTTTACAGAGAAACGAAGGGGAGATTGCATGATCCAGGCATTAGAGACAATAGGGCTTGGGAAGCGCTATGGAGACCGCTGGGCCTTGCGAGATTGCACATTGAAGCTGCCGGTCGGGCGCATTGTTGGTCTTGTAGGACCAAACGGGGCCGGCAAGTCCACCTTGATGCACCTGGCGGTCGGGTTGCTCGCGCCCAGCGCGGGCAGTATCAGCGTCTTTGGCTATTCACCGCAAGAACAGCCGCTCGCGGTCCTATCGCGGATCGGCTTTCTCAGCCAGGAGCGACCTTTGTATCCGGAATTCACGCTCAGTGACCTGCTTACATTGGGGCGCACAGCTCACGCGCGCTGGGATGGCGATCTTGCCAGGAAAAGACTGGCACTGCTGGATATCCCTCTTCACCAGCAAGTTGACAGGTTAGCGAGCGGTCAGCAGGCGCAGGCAGCACTGATCATGGAACTCGCCAGGCGACCCGACCTGCTGCTGCTGGATGAGCCGGTGGCGCATCTTGATCCCCTGGCCCGGCGTGTGTTCCAGCAGGTGTTGATGGACGCGGTGGCGGAAGATGGTCTGACCGTCTTGCTCGCCTCCCACCTGATCGCCGACCTTGAGCGCCTGTGCGACTACCTGGTCATGCTATCAGAGGCGCGGGTGCAGGTCGCCAGCGATACCGAGCGCCTGCTGGCGATACACAAATTGCTGATCGGCCCGCGTGAGCGTGCCGCGTCTATTGCCAGAACCCACACAGTGCTCGAAGCTCACCATGCTTCACGCCACAGCACGTTGCTGGTGCGCACGAACGGACTCGTCCTTGACCCGACCTGGGAAGTGCGCGCTGTGGCGCTCGAAGATATCATCCTCGCGTACCTGGCCTGGCCAGCCACACGTATGCTGGAACAGGAAGATAGTGGGCCAGAGGCGCCGCTCTACCTGGATTATACTCTCTCTTCGGCACGTTTTTGAGCGATTCCTCGTTCGCGTAGGAGCGATTGCAAACACAGCCCGAAGTGTGATACAGTGCCTGCGAGGTAAGGCCTCCGCCCGCCTCTTATGGCGCTGTATCGCACTTCGGGCTGATTTATATAAGATAAAGCTAAAGAAACTTTATAATACATAGGAAAGCGATATATATATTTATGGAATGGAAGGGCCTGTCTAGAAACACCAGCATTCTAAGCATTGTCCTGGTCGTCGTGTTGCTGTTTTGCGAGACCGCCTGGCTGGTCTTCGTGGCGCCAACCGATGTCACACGCTACCAATGCTATGCGCTGACCTTCTGGCTCGGCAGCCACGCGACCGCCCTGCTACCCCAGGCTCAATGCGCGTTTCTGCATATCACCTCCCCACAGCCGGCGTTTCACATGCTGCCTATTGAATATCCTCCGCTGACGATCCTGCTATTTTCCCTGGCCCTGGCTGCGCCCCTGCCTTACTATCAACTGGCGTTCGCGCTGCTGATGGTGCTCACGGCTATGCTGGTCTACTGGCTGATGCTGCGTTCCGGGCCACGGGGCTCGGCGTTGCTGTTCGCGCTCTATCTCGTTCTCGGTGCCTGTGCCACGGTCCAGGTACGCTTTGACATATTCCCAGCGGCGCTTACGCTGCTATGCGCGATAGCGGTCAAACGCAAGCGCTGGACGACTGCCTACGTCGCGCTGGCATGTGGTGTGCTGTTGAAACTCTATCCCATTCTGCTGCTGCCCGCGTTGTTTATCGCGGAGCAGCAGACACAAGGGAGCCTCTCCCTCCCCGCAGAGCCGCTCTCCCTGACAGCAGTTCCGGGACAGGTCTGGCATACATTGCGTGGAGCGCTGCATTGGCAATGGAAACACGCGCTCACGTTTTTATGCATCCTGCTCGTCGTCACAGGAGGCTTCGCGCTGCTCAACTTTCAGGGAGCCATCCTCAGCCCTTTGAGCTACTTCGTGCAGCGACCCGCGCAGATCGAGTCGATAGATAGCAGCGTGCTGTGGCTGGCAAAGCCGTTCGGGGCCTCGTGGCAGGTCGTCTATAGTTATGGCTCGCTGAACGTGCTCAGCAACGCCAGCGGAGCAGTTTCGCTAGTGGGGACATGTGGCCTGGTATTGGGTTCCCTCCTGGTGCTCTGGCTCCAATGGCGCAGGCGCATAGATTTTGTCCAGACCTGCATTGCCCTCCTGCTAGTCCTCATCGCGACAGGCAAGGTCTTCAGCCCGCAGTACCTGATCTGGCTGATCCCGCTGCTGGCTTATGCCAGCATCAATACCACCTTCTGGCTGTGGTCGTGGGGCACAATCTCGCTACTGACGACCTTCATCTACATCTTTTTTTATTCGCACCTCAGCAATCCAGAGAGCGCTCCCCAGGTGGTCCAAGCCCTTCCTGGCTTCTTCGAAACAGTATGCGTGCGCAATATACTGTTGGTGTTCACCGCGCTGGCGTATCTCTGCAACTGGTTTCAAGCGCGCGCGAGCACAGACGAACACCGAACCATATGAAAGTCGTTGAAGACAAGAGGCAAGCGAGGTAGGGGCGCGGTTGACAAGCCCGCCTGTTCTTCGGCTGCATCCTCATCTCG